>NZ_JBIVVI010000119.1:0-12001 GCF_044757675.1 Kitasatospora sp. NPDC091257 | reverse complement strand
ATCTCCAGGATGCACCCCCGACGCCGTACGAACGTCGGAACGGCCCCGCCGCGGAGCTTCCGCGGCGGGGCCGTTCTCGTGTCGTCAGGGGCGGTGGCGGTGAGCACCGTCGGGACGGTCAGGCCGAGCTCCGCCGGGGCGTCGTCCGTGGTGGTGAGCAGGACGACCGGCGCGCTGTCCTCGACGATCAGCCGGCAGCGCTCGGGGCCCTGCAGCACGTCGACGGGTACGTGGACGGCGCCGAGGCGCAGGATGGCCAGCAGCGCGGCCACCAGGTCGACCGAGCGGGGCAGCAGGACGCCCACCCGGCTGCCCTCGCGGACGCCGGCCGCCAGCAGCCGGCCGGCCAGGTCGTCCGCCCGGGCCAGCAGCGTCCGGTAGTCCGTCCCGGTGCCGTCGGCGGCGACCACCGCGGTCTGCTCGGGCCGGCCTGCCGCGGTCGCGGCGATGGTGGCCAGCGGGTGCTCGGGTTCCCGGACGGCCGGGGGGCCGCACTCCAGGGCGGTGTCGGCCTCGGTGGCGGACACGGCGGTGAGTTCGACGAGGGGGCGCTCCGGGTCGGAGACCGCGGCGGTGAGCAGCCGCTCGAAGGCGCCGAGCAGCCGGTCGACGGTGGCCCGGTCGAAGAGGGTCTCGGCGTACTCGACGTGGCAGCGGATGCCGTCGGGCAGGCTGGTCAGGAAGAGCGTCAGGTCGAAGGCGGAGCGGTCCGCGACGTGGTCCAGCGGACGGGCCGTCACCCCGGGCAGGTCCAGTTCGAAGACCATGTGGTTCTCGAACTCGACCATGACCTGGAACAGCGGGTTGCGGCTGGTGTCGCGCTGCGGGTTCAGCTCCTGCACCAGTACCTCGAAGGGCAGCTGCTGGTGCTCGTAGGCGTCCAGCGCGGTGGAGCGGACCCGGCCGAGCGCCTCGGCGAAGGCCGGCTCGCCGGAGAGGTCCAGGCGCAGCGCCAGGGTGTTGACGAAGAACCCGACCAGGTCCTCGGTGCCGTCGGCCCGGTTGGCCACCGGGGTGCCCAGCACGATCTCGTCCTGGCCGGCGTACCGCTGCAGGACGCCGGCGAAGCCGGTCAGCAGCACCATGAACAGAGTGGAGCGCTTGGACCGGGCCAACTCCCGCAGGCCGTCCGCGAGTTCGGCGGGCAGGTGGTGGACGAAGGAGCGGCCCCGGCCGACCGGCACCGCCGGGCGCGGCCGGTCGGTGGGCAGGGACAGCACCGGCAGCTCACCGCCGCCGAACACCTTGCGCCAGTGGGCGAGGCTCTCCTCGTACTCGCCGGCGGCCACCCGGGCCCGCTCGCGGGCGGCCTCGGTGGCCGGGCCGGTGGTGAGCACCGGGAGCCGGGCGGCCCGGTCCTCCCGGGCGGCCAGGTAGAGCTCGCCCAGCTCGCGGGTGATCACCACGGTGGACAGGGTGTCGATCACGATGTGGTGCATCGAGAGGACCAGAACGTGCCGGTCGGCGTCCCGCTCCAGCAGCAGGGCCCGGAACAGCGGGCCCTCGGCGAGGTCGAAGCGGTGGGCGCCCTCGGCGGCGACCAGGTCGGCCACCGGGTCCGGGCTGCCGCCGTCGGCCGTGATCCGCCGCAGCACCGGGCCGGCGGGCGGCGCCAGCACCTGCTGGAACGGTTCGCCGTCCTGCTCCCGGAAGACGGTGCGCAGCGCGACGTGGCGTTCGACCAGCCGGCGCAGCGCGGCGTCCAGGGCCCGCGGGTCGAGCGGGCCGTCCAGGGCGATCGCCTTGACCTCGTTGTACTGCCCGCCGTCGGGCAGCATCCGGTGCAGGAACCACATCCGCTGCTGGGCGTAGGACAGCGGCGCGCCGCGCAGGGTGTCCCGGCGCAGGACGTCGAGCTGGGGCAGGCCGGCCGCCACCAGGTCGGGGGAGAGCCCGAAGTCCACGAAGGCGGCGATCTCGTCGGCGCCGGCCGCCCGCAGCTCGGACAGCACCCCCTGGACGCTCTCCGGGGTGCCGATCAGCGCGCGGGAGGCGCAGTAGCGCTCGTACGCGCGCTCCAGCACGTACTCCAGGTCGTCATCACGGGCGCTCTCGTAGTCCAGGGTCAGGCCCAGGCTGTTGGCCATCTGCCCGAACAGCGAGAGCGAGGAGCGCAGGTAGTTGCAGAACGGCCGGTAGGCCTGCTCGCGGGCGGTGGCCAGGTCGGTGCCCAGGTAGGTGTGGACCAGCACGACCACCCGGCCGGCCTCCGGGTCGAGCCCGTGCTCGGCCCGGGTGCGCCGGTAGACCTCGATGTTCTCGGCCAGCTGGGAGATGTCCTGGGTCATCAGGTTGGTGATGACGCCGAGGTCGTGCCGGGCGGCCTCGCGGAAGCTGTCCGGGTTGCCCACGATCGCGGTGAACATGGGCGGCAGGTCCTGCAGGGGGCGCGGGTGCAGGGTCACCTCGATCGGCTCGCCGTTGCCGTTGCGGCCCTGGTACGGCTCGCCGCGCCACAGTGCCCGGACGGTGTCGACCTGCCGGTGCATCAGCTCCTTGTGGCCGCCGTAGTTCTCGGGGAAGAACAGGAAGTCGTTGGGGTGCCAGCCGCTGGCGCAGCCCAGGCCGACCCGGCCGCCGGACAGGTTGTCGACCACCGACCACTCCTCGGCCACCCGCACCGGGTGGTGCAGCGGCAGCACGGCGCAGCCCGCGTTCAGCCGGATCCGGCTGGTCTCCCGGGCGAGGGCGGCGGCCAGCACCGAGGGGTTGGGGAAGATGCCGCCGAAGGAGTGGAAGTGGCGCTCCGGCAGCCAGACCGAGTGGAAGTCGTGCCGGTCGGCGAAGCGGGCGCTCTCCAGGACGATGCGGTACTTCTCGTCCTCCGGGGAGTCCAGCGGGTAGTCGCCGAAGAAGTAGAGGCTGAAGTCCACCGGCCGCTGCGGGTCGCTGACCGGCTGGTACGGGATCGGCTCCGCCCGGCCGCGCACGGTCTCGGCGGGGACGGCGAGTTCGGCGGCCGGCCGGGGGGCCGGCAGGCGGACGCCGGGCGAGGCCGGGAAGAAGCCGCCGCGCCGCAGGTCGCGCAGCGACTCGCGGACCGCGTCGATCACGAACTCCAGGTCGCCGTCGGTGTGGGCGGTGGAGAGGAAGAAGTTGCGCCACTCCCACACGTAGACCCCGCGGGTCAGCAGGTGCGGGAAGAGCAGCTCCATGTCGGCCCGGGGCTCGAAGCGGAAGAGCGAGCCGAAGTGGGCCAGGCGCAGCGGGAACTCCTCCTCCTCGAAGAAGCCGTTCAGGGTGGCCGCCAGCTCGTCGGTGCGGGCGTTCAGCCGCTCCTGGAGGCCGGGGCCGGCCGCCTTGAGGTGGCGCAGCACCGCGCCCGCGGCGGTCATCGCCAGCGGGTGCTGGATGTAGGTGCCGCCGAAGAAGGTGGTGTCCTTGGGCGGGTAGCTGTCGTCCCCGTAGTCCCAGTGGCCGCCGTCGATCCCGTCCATGATGTCGGCCCGCCCGGCGATCGCGCCGATCGGGTAGCCGCCGCCCAGCACCTTGCCGTAGGTGGACATGTCGGGGGTGACGCCCCAGAAGCCCTCGGCGCCGCGCAGGTGGGGCCGGAAGCCGGTGAGCATCTGGTCGAAGACCAGCACGATGCCGAGCCGGGTGGTCAGTTCGCGCAGCGAGCGGACGAAGTCGGCGGGCTGGCGGCCGGGGTGGCGGCTCTGCACCGGTTCGACCAGGACGGCGGCGATCCGGTCGCCGTGCTCCTCGATGACCTTGAGGCTCTCCGGGTCGCCGTACCGCAGCACCAGCAGGTCGGCGACCGCGCTGCCGGGGATGCCGATGGAGACCGGGACGGTCTCCCGGTCGGCGCCGCGGCCCAGCGTCCGGCCCAGGGTCTGGTCGGAGTGGCCGTGGTAGGAGCCCTCGAACATGACGATCTTGTCCCGGCCGGTGTGCGCGCGGGCCAGCCGGATCGCCCCGGCGTTCGCCTCGGTGCCGGAGTTGGCGAAGGCGACCCTCTCGGTGCCGGTCAGCTCGGCCAGCAGCTCGGCGGCCTCGCCGGTCTCCGGACCGCGCGGGCCCAGCCGCAGGCCCGAGGACAGGTGCTCGCGGACGGCCTCGGAGACGAACTCCGGGTCGTGGCCGAAGAGCAGGACGCCGAAGCCCATGGTGATGTCGACGTACGCGTTGCCGTCGACGTCCTCCAGCCGGGAGCCCCGGGCCCGCCGGGCGGCGAGCGGGTAGAGCATCTCCTTGGTGCCGGAGCGGAAGCCGACCACGGCACGGCTGTCCGCCAGGGTGCGGCGGTGACGGCGGGTGATCGCCTTGGAGGCGGTGGTGCGGGCGGTGAAGCGGGCGACCAGCTCGTCCACGTGGGCGCGCTGCTGGTCGGTCAGGCCGCCGGAGGCCATGCCGGACTCGCGGGAGACGGTCACCCGGGGGCCGTGCACCTGCGGGGCGGGCGCCTCGGCGGCGGGTGCGGCGGGCGCTGCGGCGGGTGCCTCGGCGGCGGGTGCGGGTGCGGGTGCGGGGGCGACGGCGGGCGTCGGGACCGGGGCGGTGACGGGTACGGCCGCCGCCGGGGGCAGGGCCGCGGGCACGGGCGCCGCGGGGAGCGCGGGCGCGCCGCCGGCCAGCAGGCCGAGCTGGTCGCGCATCAGGTCGGAGAACTGGCCGAGGAGCGCGAGCTGGCGCTCGATCAGGCCGGTGCCGTCGGTCACCGGCCGCAGTGCGGTGGGCACCGCCTGCGGGACGGTGGGCGCGACGGGCACGGGCTGGGGAACCGGCACCGCGGCCGGGGCCTGGACGGGCGGTGCCTGGACGGGCGGGGCCGGGTGGACGGCGGGTGCGCCCTGGGCCACCGGGGCGGCCTGGACGGCAACGGGAGCGGCAGCGGGAACGGCGGCCGGAGCGGGCACCGCAGCCGTGGCGGCCGCCGGAACGGGCGCGGGCTCGGGCTCCGCCACGGGCTCCGGCTCGGCGGCCGGCAGCAGCGTGGCCAGCACCGCCGGCTCCAGCCGGGAGGCGATCAGCCCGGCCAGCCGGGCCGGGGTGTCGGCCGCCTCGAAGAGTTCGCGCATCGACACCCGGACCCGGAACGCGCGCTCCAGGTCGCGGATCATGTTGATCATCGAGAGCGAGTCGGCGCCCAGGTCGAAGAACGGCTCGTCCGTCCCGACCGAGGCCTCGTCGTAGCCGAGCTGGCGGGCCGTCTGCTCGACGACCCGGCGCAGGACGGCCTGCTCGGCGAACTCCTCGGGGCTCGGCGTCGGTGCGGCGGCCGGCGTCGCGGCCGGTGCGCTCTGCTGGGGTGGGTCCTGGCGCATGGCGGGGTCCTCGGTGGTGGGCCGGGCAGGGGCGGTGAACCAGTGGCGGCGGCGTTGGAAGACGGTGGTGGGCAGCGGGACGCGGCGGGCAGGCCCGTCCGGCCAGTCCCGGGCGGCGGCGAAGCGGGCCCAGTCGAGCGGGACGCCGTGCGACCACAGCGCGGCCGCGGCGGCGTCGAACTGCTGCTCCGGCGAGGCGCCGCGCCGGCCGCCGGCGACGAAGTGGCGGTGCGGCAGCTCCCGGCGGCCCATGCCGGTCAGCGTCGGGTGCGGGCCGAGCTCCAGGAACAGCTCGTGGTCCAGTCCGTCCAGCGCGGCGAGCACCTGGTCGAACCGGGCGGTCTCCCGGGTCTGCCGCAGGAAGTACTCGGGCGTCGGGACGGTCCCGGGGGCCAGCACCTCGCCGCCGAGGTTGCTGACCAGCGGGACGGCCAGCGGCCGCAGGCGCAGCCGGGCCAGCTGGTCGCGGAACGGGTCGAGCATCGGGTCGAGCAGGCGGGAGTGGAACGCCCGGTCGGTGGCCAGGCGTTCGGTGGTCACCCCGTCGGCGGCCAGCACGGCCTCGGCGGCGGCGATCTCGCGCGGCGGGCCGGCCAGCACGCACTGGCCCTTGCCGTTGACCACGGCCAAGTCCACCCCGGGCAGCCAGTCGCCGAGCCCGGCCAGCCGGTCCGGGCCGGCCGAGACCACCGTCATGGCGCCCGGTTCGGTCAGCCGGTGCATCAGCCGGCCGCGCAGCGCCGTCAGGAACATCCCGTCGGCCAGGTCGAGCGCGCCGGCCGCGTGGAAGGCCGCGTACTCCCCGGCGCTGTGCCCGGCGACCGCGGCGGGACGCACGCCGAGCTCCTGCCAGAGCCGCAGGTAGGCCGCTTGGAGGGCGAACAGCGCGGGCTGCGCCGCCTCGGTGGTCCAGGTGTCCTCGGTGCCCTGCGCGGCGGGGTCGAGCAGCAGCGGCAGCAGCGGCTCGTCCCAGGCCGCGCGGTGCAGCCGGTCGCACTCCTCCAGGACGGCGCGGAAGACCGGGAACGCGGCGTGCAGTTCGGCGGCCATGCCCCGGTACTGGGATCCCTGGCCGGTGAAGAGCAGCACCGGCCGGACCTCGCCGCGCCCGGTCTCGCGGTGGGCCGCGCCGGCGGTGGGCCGGCCCGCCAGGAAGGCGTCCAGGCCCTTGCGCAGGGCGGCCGGGTCGGGGCCGGTGACGGCCAGCCGGTGGCGCAGCGCGCGCCGGCCGGCGCCGAGGGTGAGCGGCAGGTCGCCGGGTGCCAGGGCGGGTTCGGCGTCCAGCCGGTCGCGGAGCAGTCCGGCCAGCTCGGTGAGGCCCTGGGCGGTGCGGGCCGACAGCGGCAGCACGGTCGGGGCCGGCCGCGGCGCGGGCACCGCGGCGGTGGCCGGGGCCTGCTCCAGCACCAGGTGGGCGTTGGTGCCGCCGACGCCCAGGGCGCTGACCCCGGCCCGGCGCGGGGTGGGGCCGTCCGGCCAGTCCCGGCGCTCGGCGGCGAGCCGGAACGGGCTGCCGGCCAGCTCCAGCGCGGGGTTGGGGCTGGTGAAGTTCACCAGCGGCGGGACGGTGCCGTGCCGCAGCACCAGCAGCGCCTTGATCAGGCCCGCCATTCCGGCGCAGGTGTCCAGGTGGCCGATGTTGGGCTTGACCGAGCCGAGCGAGCAGAACCCGGCGGCCTCGGTCCGGGACCGGAACGCCTGGGCCAGCGCCCGGAACTCGATCGGGTCGCCGAGCGGGGTGCCGGTGCCGTGGGCCTCGATGTAGCCGATGCTCTCGGCCGGTACGCCCGCGAGGTCCAGGGCCCGGCCGACCACGGCCGCCTGCCCGTCCACGCTGGGCGCGGTGTAGCCGACCTTCCGGCCGCCGTCGTTGTTGACGGCGGAGCCGAGGATCACCCCGTGCACGGTGTCGCCGTCGGCGAGCGCCCGGTCGAGGCGCTTGAGCAGGACGGCGGCGACGCCGTTGCCGCCGACCGTGCCGCCCGCGTCGGCGTCGAAGGCCCGGCACGCGCCGTCGGGGGAGAGGATCGACCCCTCCTCGTAGCGGTAGCCGGCGGCCTGCGGGATGTGCAGGGCGGCGGCCCCGGCGAGGGCCAGCTCGCAGTCGCCCGCCAGCAGGGACTGCACGGCCAGGTGCACCGCGACCAGCGAGGTGGAGCAGGCCGTCTGCACGCCGATCGCCGGACCGGTGAGGCCCAGCCGGTAGGCGACCCGGGTGGCGGCGAAGTCCGCCTGGTTGCCGATCGCGGTCTGCAGGGCGGCCACCGGTTCGGCCGGGTCGGCGGTGGCGGCCAGGGTGTGCTGGTAGTAGTTGCGCAGCGCGTACAGGGTCATCCCGGTTCCGGCGAAGACCCCGACCCGGCGCTCCGGGTCCGGTGCGTCGTAGCCGCCGTCCTCCAGGGCCTGGCGGCAGATCTCCAGCAGCAGGCGCTGCTGCGGGTCCATCAGCGCGGCCTCGGTGCCGCTGATGCCGAACGCCTCGGCGTCGAAATGGTCGACGTCGGTGAGCGCCCCGGTGACCGGGACGAAGTCGGGGTGGCGGTACTCCTCCGGGCGCAGTCCGGCGGCGGCCAGCTCGTCCTCGGTGAACCGGGTGGTGCTCCGGACGCCCTCGACGATGTTCCGCCAGTACTGCTCGGGGGTGTCGGCGCCCGGCAGGCGCAGCGCCAGGCCGACGATCGCCACCCGGCGGTCGTCGCCCGGACCGGCGTCGGTGCCGGCGGCGGGGGAGCGGAGCGGAGCGGTGGGTGCGGCCGGTTCGGCGGCCAGGTGCTCGATCAGGGCGTCCACGGTGGGGTGGCGGAACAGCTCGGTGGGCGCCGGGGGCGTGGGCAGCACGGCGCTGAGCGCGCCGTGCACCCGCATCAACTGGAGGGAGCCGATGCCGAGTTCGGCGAGCGGGCGGCCCGGGTCCAGCGGGGTGTCCAGGACGGACTCGAAGGCGTCCAGGACGAGTCGGCGCAGCCCGGACGGTGCGGTCCGGCCGGTGCCCGGGACGGGCTGTGCGGCGGGCCGGCCGTCCGCTGCCGCGGTGCCCGGTGCCGTGGTGGACGGTGCCGTGGTGGACGGTGTCGTGGTGCCCGGTGCCGGGGCGGCGGCGGTCACCGGGCGGGGCGCGGTGGCGCGCAGCCGGCGCCGGGCGGCGGGGGAGCTCGGGTCCGGACCGGCGTACCGGTGACCCGGGGCGCCGGCCAGCAGCAGGGCGGCCAGTCGGCGCCCGTGGGCGGCGCTCAGCACGGCGATGCCCCGACCGGTGGCGGCCTGCTCGTTCTCCGTGTCGCGGTTCATGCCGACCCCGCGCCACAGGCCCCAGGAGATCGTCCAGGCCGGGGTGCCGCTCTCGCGGCGCAGCCGCTCGACGGTGCTCTCCAGGTAGCGGTTGGCGGCGGCGTAGCCGGTGGAGCCGACCGCCTCCTGGAGGCCGATCATCGAGGAGAAGGCGACGAACTGTGCTCCGGGCCGTTCCTTGAGCAGCTCGATGAGGTGGTCGGTGCCCTCGGCCTTGGTCCGGACGGCCTCCCGCCAGCCCTCGGTGCCGGTGTCGGCGAGGAGCGCGAGCCGGTAGCCGCCGGCCAGGTGGAGCACGCCGTCCAGCGGCGCCTGCCATTCCCGTTCGGCCTCGGCGACGACCTCCGCCACCTGCTGACGGTTCGTCACATCGGCCTGGCGGTAGCCGACCTGACCGCCCTGGGCGGCGAGTCGGCGCAGTGCGGCCCGGCGTTCGGCTGCCTCGGCGGTCGGGGCGTCCAGGTCGCTGCGGCCGACGATCAGCAGCCGGGAGCCGTACTCGCGCAGCAGCCCGGGCAGCAGCTCGGCGGCGATCCCGCCGAGGCCGCCGGTGACGAGGTAGCGGGCGCCGGGGGTGAGCAGCGAGCAGCCCGCCCCGGACGGCGCGGAGGCGGCCTCGACCGTTTCCAGCCGGGGGACCCAGGGGCGGCCGGCGCGCCAGGCGGATTCGGGTTCGGGCCGGGGATCGGTGAGCAGGGCGAGCAGGGCGCCGGCCTGTTCCGCGGCCGGTGCCTCGCGCGGCAGGTCGAGGTGCCGGGCGGCGGGCACCAGTTGTTCGGCCCGCGCCCCGGCGGTCAGCGCCGCGGTCAACGCGGCCGCGGGACTGGGGAGTTCTCCGGGGAGTACGGCGTGCAGCCCGGCGCTGACCGAGACCAGCTCGCGGAGCGGCGGCCGGGCCGGGAGCGCCCGGAGCAGGGCGAGCAGTGCCTCGTCCGGCCGGGCCGGTCCGTCGGCCGTCGCGCTCCAGAGGTAGACCAGCCGGTCGGCCGTCCGGTCCCCGAGGGCCCGCAGCCAGTCCTCGGGGTCGGTGGTCGGCGGCCGGTCCACCACCAGGGCGTTCGGCAGGGCGGTGGCCAGGGCCTCGGTGAGGGTGCCGGGGCCGGACGGGCCGAGCAGCAGGATCGTTTCGTCCGCCAGCGGAGCGGCCACGGCCCGCGGAACCGGGCGGGGCTCCCAGCCGAGCCGCCGCACGCAGTCCGGCAGCGTCCGGGAGTTGGCCTCGGCCAGGTCCAGCGCCACGACGTGGTCGTCGAGTTCGCCGTCCAGCAGCCGGCGACGCAGCGCGGTGCGCTGGATCTTGCCGCTGGTGGTGCGGGGGAACTCGGCCGCCGGGACGGGGAGCACCAGGGCGGGCGCGGGCTGTCGGCGGGCCGCCAGCAGCTGCCGCACCTCGGCGGCGACGGGCGGCGCGGGGGCCTGCGGGTCGCTCTGGACGTAGGCGATCACCAGCTGCTCGGTGCCGGTGCGTTCGTCCGGCACCCCGAAGGCCGCGACGTGTCCGGAGCGCACCCCCGCCACGGAGGCCACCACGTCCTCCAGCTCGTGGCAGAAGTAGTGCACGCCGTTGACGATGATGATCTCCTTGCGACGGCCGGTGAGCACCACCTCGCCGTCGGTCAGGAAGGCGAGGTCCCCGGTGTCGAACCAGTCGTCGCCGACGAAGGCCTCCTGGTTGGCGGCCGGGTTGTTCAGGTACCCCGGCGTCACCCGGCCGGAGCGGACCTGGAGCCGGCCGACCCAGTGCTCGGGCAGCGCCCGCCCGTTGTCGTCGGTGACCCGCATCCGGGTGCCGGGCGCGGGCCGTCCCATGCTGAGGAAGCCGGTGCCGCGCTCCGCCGAGTCCGGGTCGGCGGGCTCCAGCCGGCCGCTGAGCGAGTCGGTGCGCACCAGCCGGCGGGAACCGTCCTCGTGGTAGCGCTTGTAGGTGATCACCGTGCAGGTCTCGGCCATGCCCCAGCCCAGCAGCAGGTGCTCGGGGCGGACGCCGAACGGGGCGGTGGCGGCCAGGAACTCGTCCAGCACCGCCTCGGTGCACTGCTCGCCGGCGTTGATCAGCGACTTGACCGCGGACAGGTCCCAGTGGCGTCCGGGCCCGGCGGCCCGGACGGCCTCGGCGACCAGCCGGTAGCCGAAGTTGGGCGACCAGGAGTGCGCGCCCCGGTAGCGCTCCAGCGCGTCCAGCCAGACCAGCGGGTCGGCGAGGACGAGTTCGGTGGGCACCTGCACCTGGTCGGCGGCCAGCACCACGTCGCGCAGGTGGAACATCAGCAGTCCGGCGACGTGGTCCAGGGGCAGCCAGTTGACCGTGGTGTCGGCCGGATCGCAGCCGTTCGCGACGGCTCCGGCGGTGTACTCCAGGATGCCGCGGTGGGTGATCTGCACCGCCTTGGACCGCCCGGTGCTGCCGGAGGACAGCTGGAGGATCGCGACGTCGCCGGGGGCGGGGGCGTGTTCGGCGGCCGCCGGCCGGTCGCCGTCGACGGGCCGGTCGACGGCGATCACCCGCAGGCCCGGCGCCGGGTACAGCTCCCCGAGCCGCTCCAGGCCGGCCACCGCCGGCCCGCAGGCGAGCACCGGCGGCTCCTCCAGGGTCTGCCAGGCGTGCCAGAGCTTCTCCAGGACGGGGTTGCGCTCGTGGTAGTCCGGCGGGCGTGCCACCGTCACCGGCTGCACCCCGCCCAGCAGGCAGGCCCACAGGGTGGGGAAGTAGAGCTCCGGGTCCGGGACCTGGAGGATCACCCGGTCCCCGGCCCGCACTCCGGCGGAGGCCAGGGCGGTGAGGATCTCGCGCGATCGGGCCAGGAGTTGACGGTAGGTCAGCCGGGTCGCCTCGCCGCCCGCCCGGACCAGGTGCAGCCCCCGGTCGGGGTGCAGCTCGGCGGCGCGCAGCAGCGCCTCGGGCAGCGTCCGGGGCGCGTCCGGCGCGGGTGCGTGCAGCGGGGCGCCGACGGCCTCCGTCCCGGGGCCCGCGGGCGTGGCCGCCGGCTCCGTCGGGGCGGTGCCGGCCGTCGCCGACCCCTCCCCGAACGGCCGCCAGCGGTCGGTGAGTTCACGCAGGTGGCGCAGGGCGGGGCCGGGTGCGGCCGGCGCCCGGGTGAGCGCCGCGGCCAGGGCGGCGGCGTCGGGTTCGCCCTCGGGGGTGCGGACGATGCCGTCCAGGAGGTGCACCTCGGCGCTCGGGTCGGCGTCCAGCAGCGCCGCGGCGGCCCGGCGGCGCAGGGCCTCGGGATCGCCGTCGACGGCGGGCACCAGGTAGGCCCGCAGGCCTGGGCGGCCGTTCCCGTGCTCGACGGGCAGCAGCGCGCAGTCGGCGATCTCGGGGCGCAGCAGCAGTCGGGCTTCCAGGGTTCGCAGCCGGCCGTGGTCGGGACCGGTGGGGCTCATGACGTTCGGCACCTTTCGGATCGGTGCCGGGGCGCGGGTGTGGGCCGCCCCGGGTCGGGGAG
>NZ_JBIVVI010000118.1:0-12142 GCF_044757675.1 Kitasatospora sp. NPDC091257 | reverse complement strand
CGCCGACGCGGCCGACACCCTGGGCGCGCTGGCGAACGACCCCGCGCTGGCGGACCGGATCGCCACCGGGCTGTTCGGCGGGCTCGGGTGCGGCGGGCTCGGCCGGGGCGGCGTCCCGCGACCCTCCCGTGATCGGGCGCACCGCGGTGGGGTCGGCGACCACCCAGCCGGCCTGGCGGTCCTCGCCCCAGCGCACGTGGGCGATCCACGGCAGGTCGGGCGCGGGTCGGCGCTGCTCGGTGAGCACCCCGGAGCGCCAGCGGCCGTCCGTGCGGATCCAGGCCAGGCGCCAGCAGCGGCCGGAGTCGTCCGGGGCGGGCGTGCCGGTCATCTCCTTCGGCACCACGACGGCGTCCGCCAGCGGGGCGGGGCTGGCCGGCTCGGGCAACGGGCGGATCGTCGCCTCGTCGAACAGGAGCCAGGCCCACTCCTCCGCGCCCGGGCCCGGCCCGTCCGGGCCCCAGCGGACGTGGACGACCCAGCCGGTTCCGGCGGGCGGGCGCCGCCACACGCTCAGCAGCGCGGGCCGCCACCCGCCGCCGAGCCGGACCTCCACCAGGTGCCAGCGCCGCACGTCGCGGTGCAGCCCGGGCAGCGTCATCAGCTCCCGGGGAGCCCGCACGGCGTCGCCCGCCCGCGCCGTCGGGTACGGGCGGCGGGAGAACGGGACGGCTGCGGTCATACCCCCATTATTCGAGCACATGTTCGAGTGATCAAGCGTCAGCGAACCGAGCCGCTTCCCCGGCACCAGGGCCGGGCCGTGCCGCTACGGTGACGGGTACAGATCGAGGAGGCTTCATGCGCAGTTCCGACACCGCCCGCCGCGTCCTGGCGGACCTGCCCACCGCGATGGGCCTGCTGTGCTGGAGCACGGCACCGGCCGCCTGGCGCGACGCCGTGGCGCGCGCGGCCCGGCTGCTCGGCCCGGGCTGGGAGCAGGACCCCTGCCGGGACCGTCTGGGCGCGCTCGCGCTCCTCCTCTACGTCGAGGCCGACGAACGCGCGGTGGCGGTCGAGGACGTCCCGCTGGACGCGGTGCGGTCCGTCCTGGCCGTGGACGAGCGGGGGCTGGCGTGGCACCTGGAGGCCCGCGTCCAGCGCGTCCTGCGCGGACAGGGCCACAGCCCCTACCGGGACCTGCGCAAGGCGGGGCGGGACCGGCCGGAGAGTCCGCTGTGGCGCATCCAGCGCCGGCTGATCCACGTCCGGATGCCCGCCGAGCCGACCACGATGGTCGAGCCGCGGCCCTCGGCGCTGGCGCGCCAGGTCGAACCGCTGCTCGCCCTGCTGGCCGGAACCACCGAGACCGCCGAGCAGCGGTTGCCCCGGGCGCCGCGCCCGGCGGGGCCGCTGACGGTCCGGATGGACGGCGGGCGGGTGTACCGCTGGAGCGGCGGCATGGCCGTCGGCGCGGTCCCGGTCGCCTGCGCGCCGTGCGGCACCCTGCCCGGCGGGACCGTCCTGGTCGACGGGCCCGACGCGACCTACGTCTGCACCAACGGGCACAGCTCCGACCAGGGGCTGCTCAGCGCCCCGCACGTACGCATCGCCGTCGCCCACGGCCTGGACGACGACGGGCGGGCCGCTCCCGTGGTGCTGCCGGACGGCACCGACATCGTGTGGCACGGCGACCTGAACATCGCCGACGCCGACGCTGCGGAGGAGATCGACCCCACCGCCTACTTCATCGGCAGCAGCCGCGCCTGGCGCAACGACTGACTGCCAGACTGGCGATCATGACCTCCGACCGGCGCCCGCTGTGGCGCCCCTCCCCCGAAACCCCCGACGACCCGCTCGCCGACCAACCCGCCCCCGAGGCCCGGCTGACCGCCGTCGAGCGGGCCAAGGCCCTGGCCCTGGCACCTCCCGCGGACCCGGCGCAGCAGCCCCCGCGCAGCGCCCGCCGGCCGCTCGGCCCCGGCGGCCTCGCCTCCGACGACGACTGACCGGCCCGAGGCATCCGGTGGCCGGGACCACGATGACGGTCCCGGCCACCGCGTTGTCCGTACGGGGGCGCGATCTACGATGTGCCGGTGTCCGACACCGACAACTTCCCTCATTACCTGCTCGAACTCCAGCGGCGCTGGTACGCGGCCGAGGCCGCCTGGGCCGCCGATCCGAACGAGGAGAACCGCGCGGCGTTCAGCGCCGTGAGCGCCGAGCTGCACGCCCACCCCCACTGGGCCGGCGTGGAGGATCGACACAAGGCAACGATGAAACTCAAGCAGGCCGGCCGCCCGCAGACGGGAGAGGCGACGGCCTGAGGACCGAACGACGGTGATCCTCCCCGGGTCGACGCCGGATTCCCGGCCCGACCCGGGGAAGCGGGCGCCGCGCCGGTCAGCGGGCGAGGGTCACGGTCAGCGTCTCGTCCGGGCAGCCCACGGCCAGCCGCTCCATCGCCTCCCGCTCCCGGACATCGACGGACAGGCCCCAGCGGGTCTTCACCGCCGTCCGCGCGCAGGACGGCCACCTGATCAGGGGTCAGGGGTCAGGGGCGGCGGGTGACCGCTCCGGCGGTGAACCACTGCACGAGCGCCAGGCTCCGATAGAGAGGGGGCTACCGATGCCCGCCGCGAGCAGCGAGGACAACGGCTGTTCGTCGGCCGGTGTGCTGGCTTCCACCCGTGCCAGCACCTTGAGCTGGTCGCCCGGGTGCAGCTCGGGCCGTGCGCCGCCCAGCTGATCGTGGGTCTGGCCGAGCCCACGGCGTCCACCGCTAGAGCTGCTGAGGCATGCCAGACCTCGGGGCCGGGCAGGCTTGCCTGGCTGTCCGGCAGTACCGGGCGGCGCAGTTCGGAAAGGGGAGCCCTATGGAAAATGGAACCGATCACCGGGTGAAGGCGTCCGTGCTGGCGAAGAAAGCCAGCCTGCGGACCGGCGCGGATCTGCTCACCGATGCCGCCGGGGAGGGGCTCGCCGCGGTCGCTCACGCCTTGCTGGGCAGTCTGCCAAACCGCATGGGCTCGCAGGTGTGGCTGGAGGTTCGGGCGGGATGGCCGACCGGTCAGAGCATGCTGGTGCGCGGCGACCGCATCACGGCCGTCCAGGTACGCGAATGGGACGGCCAATTCCTGCTGGAGGTATTCGTCGAGGGGCACGGCCCGGGCGGACAATGGCTCGCAGCGGCAACGGGTGCCGGGGAATGGTTCGAGCTGAACGCCGGCGAGGCGCTCCTGACCCTGCTCGCGGAGATCGTCCGCGACGAGCAGGAGAACCTCCCCGCGGTCTTCCTACGCGTCGAGGGCCGCGTCGATGACAAGCACGAGCTGCTGATCGACCGCAACTAGCGCTCCCTGCCCGATGCTCACGAACCCGGGTCAACCTGGCTGTTAGGACCCGTCCTGCGGCCAGGCTCGTGGGCCCCGGCAACGGACTACCTCCGCGCCGGGGCCGGCACCTCGTGGGACGCCGTGTCCATTCCGGTGCTGGCTTTGCGGTAGGCGGCGGGCAGGCGAAGCGTCGCCAGGCCCATGCTCTGGGCGCGCAGCCGCATCCCGTAGTCGTCGGTCAGGACCCGGACACCCACGCCGGGGACAAGCCCGTCCAGGTCGGCGGCGCAGCGGAGGATCTCCAGGTCGGGCTCGGCGCGGCGGTGCCCCGGGGGGTCGAGGCGGACCTCCAGAGTGACGCCCTCGCGCAGCTTCACCGCTTCCCCGGGGGCCGCCCTGTCGAGCTTGCGCTCCAGGTAGCGGATCGCAGTGGCGGCCCTGCGGGCAAGGGCGCCGTCCCCGTACTTCTGCCGGTCCAGTTCGTCGATCACCACAAGCGGTACGACCAGGCGGGCGCGCTTGCCGTCCAGCCCCTCGCCGCTGAGCAGTGTCTTCCAGTCGACGTCCTCCGGCTGCTTCCAGTGGTTGAGCATGTTGGTGTCGTAGACGACCGGCACACCCGGCCGCCCAGCGTAGGCCCGCAGTTCCTTCAGCTGCCGCTGCGCGTCCTCGATCGCGGCGATCTGCTGCTGGACCTCCAGTACCAGGATGCCGTGAAGCTCGGTCGCGCCTCTCATCTCGACGAGCTGCCAGTAGTGGCCTGCGAGCAGCCCTTCCGCGAGCCGCGGCTCGGCGATCGCCTGGGCGAGGCGGTCGTGGGTGTCGGTGACTGTCTGGATGTAGCGGCCGAACAGATAGTTCTGGTCGCTGTAGAGGTTCTTCCACTTCTGCAGGGCGTAGTCGAGGTCGGCCTGCACGATGTCGAGGGTGTACCCGGGTCGGATTCGCATGCGGGGATCCTGACAGCCAACGCCGACGGCGGCCAGGGAATCGGGGCACTGACCGCGGCCTGCGTCAGCGTTCGTCGGGCTGACCCAGCGTCCACCCGCTGACCGCGACCACGGGGCCGCGCCAGACCGGCAACGCGTGGGTGGTGCGGCCGGATCGGTAGGTGACATCGCGCAGGTGGAGGAAGCGTCGGTCGGCTTCGCGGCGGCGCCAGCCTTCGTCGGCGGCGTTGTCCAGGTGCCCGATCGCTTCCTTCACCATCCGACGCAGTACCCACCCACCGTCCACCTGCCCGGGCACCGGGCACCCGAGGTGCCGCCGAACCCCAACCGCCGCAGCTGACGGCCCGCACCCGGCAACGCGCCGTACGACATCGCTTCCCTACCAGCGGGCAGCCCACGAGCCTTTCAGTGTTCGTCCGGCTCGCCGACGCTCCAGCCGCTGACCGACGCGAGCAGCCCTCGCCAGGCCGGCAGCCTGCGGGCGGTGCGGCCCGAGCGGACGGTGACATCCCTCAGGTGCAGGAAGCGCGGATCAGGCCTCCGGCGGCGGCGCCCGTCCTCGGCGGCCTGGTCCAGGTGCGCCAGCGCCTCCCGGACCGCGCGACGCAGGTCTGGGTCATGCTGTCCGATCTGGCTGAGGTGCAGACGTTCCCAGGTCTCAGTGGAGACGACCGTCCCTGTGACGAGTGCGCCGTCCAGGACCAGGGTGACCGTGACATTGTTGGCCGCGATGTCCTGGTTCTCCACGCTGAGGCGCAGCAGTTCCAGGTGCGGGTCGAGGTGCTCGTCTTGTTGGAGCAGTACCCGGAGTGCGGGCTGAACCGCATCTCTCCACGACGCCACGCTGCTCTCCCGGATTGCCTGTTCAGTGGGGTCAAGTATGCCTGCGGGTGGCTGGGCTGGGGGCGTGTTCGGAGTCTAGGTTGAGGTGGCCTCGTCGTTCGAGGTCCATGGCTGATCAAGCGCAAGGCGCGCTGCGCCGGTCTCCTCGCGTCGCATGCGGAAACGGCGGCGGCCACACCGGTAGAGATGGGGCCGCCGCCGTTTCCGCCGAACCGCTCGCCGGGTTGGTCAAGCGGCGGTTACGGCCCGTTCGCTCTTGTTGAGCAGGTCCAGCATCTTGGTGAACTCACCGGCCGGCATCGTGTGGATCAGGTGGCGAGCTGCGGCAGCACCGTCCTCGTAGGGGAAGGATTTGGGCTGCTGTTCTCCCGGCTTGGCCTGTCCGGGAACGGCTGGCGCGTGCTCCTGCTCCGCCTCGACGAGGGGTTCTTGCTTCCGGGGGGCCGGTTCCGCTGACGCGGGGTCGGCCGGGCCCGTTTTACGGCCGTAAAACGGATCAGCCCCGGGCTGTTCAGGATCGGCGGCTGGCTCGCCTGTCGGAGGTGTGCCGGCAGTGCTCTTCTTGGCCGCCTTCTTGGCGGCCGACCGCTCAGCAGATGCCGCCGCCCTCTGTTCCTGCTGGCCCTGCCACCATGCCAGTTGTTCGGAAGGGTCCCACTCGTTGTCCCGGGCCAGCTTGCCCAGCGACCGGGCCGCTTCGAGCGGCATGGTCTTCTTCCGCACCATGTCCTGGGCCTCCGAGGCCAGGTGAGTGAGGAGGATGCGCTGGGTGACCCAGCCGTCGACGCGCTCAAAGTGCTGGGCTACGGCACGGTTGGAACCAAACTCGGCCACGAGGGCCCGGACGGCATACGCCTCTTCGATGGGGTCGAAGTTCTGCCGGTCGACGTTCTCGGAGACCACGGCCTCCATGAACACCTTGCGGTCCTTGGCCAAGCCGTCGTCAACAACGCAGTCCAGGGCGGGGTTGCCGGCGGCTGTGGCGCCGCGGTAGCGACGCTCACCGGCGACAAGGACATAGTCGACATCACCGATCTTCTCCGCGTGGTCGGGCCACAGCTTCAGGTAGGCGCTGCGGCTGACCGCAGGGCATGCCTGGATCTGGCGGCGTTGCAGACTCTTGCCGAGGTCGATCAGCTCGGCCTCGGTGCCGAAGTCGGCACGCGGGTTGACGCGGTTGGCGGAGAGCCGGCCGAGGGGAACACGAAGCAGGCGGCCATCGGCCCGGGTGTCGACGACCGGGATGTCATCGCCGTCACCGAAGAAGTCGTCGAACTCGCGCGTGGCCATCATCGACCCCCCGCGTACTTCTGGCGGCGGAGCTGGTGCTCCAGGGCCAGGGATACGAAGTCCTGCTTGGCCTTGGTGGCGATGTGGTTGGACTCGTACTGGGTGCAGAACCGTCCGTTGGTGATGCCGCGGGTGTGCGGCTTGTAGTGACGGACGGTGGCGTTGTAGAGCTCCCAGCCTCGGCGTTGGACGAGACTGATGGTGCGGTCGCGGTCCGCGGTGCCGTCACGGGGGTCCCAGTTGTTGACGACCACGCCGTAGGGGATCTGGCGGGGGATGAGAACCCGCTCCACGGTGACCCTGGTCGGAGTGAAGGCCGAGCCCTCTGCTTCCAGAGGGACGATGACGTCGTCGGCGACGTCGAGGACGGCTCGCAGCGCGTCTCCGGTGGTTCCGTCGCCGAGGGGATCGATGGACTCGTCGTCGTCTTCTGCCTTCAGCGGCATGAAGCCCGGGGTGTCGACGATGATGATGTCAGCCTTGGCCCTGCGCAGACGGCGCAGCTTGTCGAGGCTCTGGCTCGCGTCGACCACGCGGAAGGGAACGGGCCTGCCGGCCTTCCTGACCTTCTCGGCATGTTCGATGCTGGTGCCCTGGGGGTCTATTGAAACGACCGCCACGGACGGACCGTCGCCTGCGATCTCGCCTTCGACGGGGTTGCAGCCGAGGATTTCGGCGTAGACCGCGGCGAGGTTGACCGACAAGAGTGACTTGCCGACCCCGCCCTTACGGTTCAAGAGCACGGTGATGTAGGGCATGTACTGCTCTCCGACTACTTCCCGGGAACCCGGTACTTCGGATGGACGGGAAACATCCTCTCAGATGATCAGAGAGGTCCCGGCGAGGCTTGCGCGGCGGTTTTACGGCCGTAAAACCGCCGCGCAATTCGCGATCTGATCGACGCTCCGTGTTGTCGACGGGCACCGAGGCCGCTTCCGCGGAGTCAGTCGAGTGGCTGTCCCCGGAGCAAGGTAAGAAATTCTGACCTCGCCCGAAACGCAAAAGGGCCCTGTCCCTCCGTCCTTGAGGACGGAAGGACAGGGCCCTTCGCGATGTTGAGGATCAGAGAGGAGGACGGTGGCTGCCCAGCGCGTCCAGGCCGATGGCCCGGGTGACGATGGGGAGGGTGGCGGTCCAGTCGCCGTCGAAGTGCACGGCCTTGTCGCAGATGTAGCAGGCGGCGCCGAGCTTGAGGTTGGTCACCAGGATCTCGCCTCGCTCAGTCCAGTAGGCCCGGTCGGGGTCGTCGTTGACCCGGGTCATCAGCCCGCTGTATCGGGCTACCCAGTCGGCGACGGCTTCGTGGAATCGGCGGTGGCGGGCGGTATAGACGAAGACTGCACGATGGGCGGCGAGCAGACACAGGGCCTCGATGGCGCCGGGGATCGGCTCGCCGTACACCTGGCCGTCCATCCACCCGCGGCTGTCGACCAACATCAGGGTCTCGTCGAAGTCCACACCGACGGCCTGGCTGCTCGGGCTGTCGGGGCGGGGAGCGATGATGCGGCGCACGTGGTCCTCCTCGGGTGTTGGGCCTACAGGCAGGTGAGCTGGTTCGGGTCCGGCTGCTCAGGGGTGTCGTCTTGGGTGCGCGCCTGGGTGCGGGCGGCGTCGTGGGCGGCGTCCTCGGGGCTGGGGTGGTGGGGGATGTATTCGTCTTCGACGATCTCGCCGCAGATACCGCACCTGGCGGTCCAGCACAGCGAAGGCGTGGCCACCCTGGCGCCGAGGCTCGCCGCACCGCGGCGCCGCCAGGCGTAGCCGTGCTGGAGGACGACGGCGTAGCTGACGGCCCGGATCGGGGAGCCGCCGTCCAGGTCGACGGCCAGGTCGACGGCCAGGGCGTTGTGCTCGGCAGCGGCCATCAGGGCGGTGGCGAGGTCGGGCATCGGCAGGAGGGCGTTGGTGCCGGTGAGCCACAGCTCCCAGGGCTGGTTCGGGGTGCCGGGGCGCAGCCGCTCGTTGGGGTAGGTGGCGTAGAGGCCGCGGCGGGGGATCGGCGTGATCGTCATGGTGCGTGGTCTCCTCCGGCCACCGGCCCGGTCCGATGGGGTGCGGGCCGGGGCCGGGTTGGTGGCGGGTTGTCAGGTGCGGTGGGTGGCGGGCTGGTACTCGGGGACGGGCGGTCCGCCGTCGGGAGCGGTCGGCTACAGCAGGCCGGCGGCGTGGGCCTCGGCCTCCTGGTCGTCGTCGTCCTGGTCGGCCTGGTCCTCGTCGTCGGCGGCCGCGGTGGGGTGGAGCTCGGCGATGGCGAGGTCCTTGCCGAGGACGGCCCACGGGTCGCCGTCCTCCTGCTCGCCATCGGCGGGCTGTGCCGTGTCGGCGGCGGGTCCGTCCAGGAGCGCGGTCAGGTCGGCGATGGTGTGGATCGGCACCGGTCGCTCGCCGTCCCGGGCGAACAGGTAGGTGCGGCTGGCGTAGCCGTCGCGGTCGGTCGGGCGGGGGACGGCCAGCAGGCGCGCGGTGGCGGTGATCTCGCACGTCGCGCTGCCGTCCGGGTTTCCGGCCCAGTTCTCCGCCTTGGTGAGGGCGCCGTGGCCGCAGTCGAGGCGAGCGGCGCCGGAGGCGGCACGGCGTGCGGCGTCGGCGCAGGCGTCGGCGGTCAGCTGCTCTCGGGTCGGCGTCGGGACCGCCTCGCGGACCGGGCCGTGGTGCTCGGCGCCGAGGCGACGGCGCAGCGGGGCGAGGGCTTTGTAGGCGTGCTGGTCGGTAGCGGCAGCAGCAAGGGCGCCGACGGCGAGGGCGAGGGTGATGCGGATTTCGGGCCGGCGGCGGGTGAGGGTGCGGTAGGTGGTGAGGCCGGTGGCGGCCCCGGCGGTGACGATGGCGAGGCTGTCGGCGGTGTCGAGGGCGGTGCGGGCCAGGCGGGTGCGCAGGGTGTCGGTCACGGGTGCCTCCGAGGGGGCGTGGGTGGGTGTCGGCCGGGCGGCCGCGCCGCTCACCACGGCGCCCCGCCTGCCGGGCCTGGGTGGCCGGGCGGGCGGGGCGCGGTGGTGGGCAGCGTCAGTGCCCGGTGCGGTGGTGGCGGATCTCGCAGAGCGGGCCGTGCGGGGGCGTCGGTCAGGACCGCGACCGCGCGGCGCTCGTGGGCGAGGTCGACCAGCTGGCGGTCGGGCTCACAGCTCGGCGGGCGTCTCCTGGGGGATCACGTAGATCTCCACGACGTCCTGGACGTTGCTCCACGTTCCGGCGGCGTGGCGGATGTAGACGACGTGCTCCTTGGCGCCGCTGCGGTCGGTGGTGTCGTACTCGTAGATCGTGTGGTGCTTGCGGGCGCGGCGGACGGCGGCGCGTACGGTGCTGGTGCGGGCCTGGTTGGGGAACGGCAGGAAGTGGTGGCCGTCCATGAGGGTGAACGCCAGGGCGTGGTCGGGGCGCGGTCCGTTGGTGACGAGCCGGGCGCCGTAGTCACGCAGGCTCTGGCAGTGCGCGGTGTAGTACTCCTTGGCGGTCTGGGTGGTCATGGTGGCTGTCCTTCTTTCTCGGCCTGGGTGGCCGGGCGGTTGTGTCGGGGTGTCAGTGTTGGGCGCGGATCGTGGTTGCGGTTTCAGCGCCCGGAGCGGTTCACCGCCGGGTAGAGGCGGATCTCGTCGAAGCCCTCGTCCTCCAGGCCAGGGAGGGCGTCGACCGCGAGCTGGTGCTGCCAGCGCAGTACGTCCTCCGGCACCCGCCGGTTCGCCGGCCGTTCCGAGTTGCGACGCAGGCAGACGTCGAGCGGCGTTGTCAGCACGATCGCCAGGAGCGGCCGGCCGTGGCGGCGGGCCCGCTCGACCAGCCCCGCCCTGACCGTGGCCTCCACGTTGGTGGAGTCGCAGTAGACGGTCCGGTTCCGAAGCAGCCGGGCGTCGAGCAGCAGGTTCTGCAGCTGGACGGCCTCGGCGGTGGCCGATTGATCTCCCGGGTCGCCGCCGTTCACCAGGGCGCGCAGTTCGTCGAGGGAGATGACCTCGTGGGAGGGCACGCCGTGGGTGAACTGGGTCTTGCCCGCCCCGGCCGGGCCGATCAGGGCCACGAGCGTGCCCGGTGCGATCGGCGCGCGGGCGGCGGTCATCGTGTGGTCGTCGGGGGTCATGCTGTTGTTCCTTCCGGTGCGGGGTGGTGGTTGGTCAGGCCGCGGCGGACAGGACGGCTGCGGCGGAGATGGTGAGGACGGCGACGACACTGAGCTGGGCCGCCCAGATCAGCAGGCGCATCTTGCGTTCGCACAGCACGGACAGCTCGTGCAGGCGGCGGGGGCGGACGTCGTCGGCGAGGGCCTGGAGCAGGTGGTCCGGGTCGCAGGCGGCCCAGCGGGAGAAGCCGTTGGACTTGGTGGGGTCCAGGCGCGGCTTGACGACGAGGACGGCCAGGACGGCGGCCGCGACCATCGCGATGGCGCCGATGGCGACCAGGGCGAGCGCGTAGCCGGAGGCCTTGCCGAGTGAGGCGACGGCGGCGACGAGTACGCCGTCGAGGCCCAGCACCAGCGAGGCCTTCGAATCGGTTCGGCCGATCTCGTTGACGACCGCGGCGAGTTCGCGGTCGAGGGCCTGGTCGGCCGTGGTGGTGTCCATCTCGGGTGTTCCCCTCCCTGGTGGGTGCCGGCCGGTGGCCGCGCCGCACACCGCGGCGCCCCGCCGCCGCGGCCTGGATGGCCGGGTGGCGGGGCGTGGTGGTGGGCAGCGTCAGTGCCCGGTCAGAGCTCGGTGATGATGGGGTCGGGGTTGGCCGACTCTCCGCGCAGAGCCGTGGCGAGGATGCTGGAGTGGTCGAAGGCCAGCGGCGGCAGGTCGTTCCACATCCACCAGCGGGCGGTGCGGGCGTCGTCCCCGGCGGCGATCGGGGTGCTGTCCGGGACGACGGCGAGGTAGGCGACGGTGACGTACCGGCCGCGCGGGTCGCGGCCCGGGGCATCCCAGACGCCGAGCTGGAGCAGGTCCGCGGCGTCCACCCGCACGCCGGTCTCCTCGGCCAGTTCCCGGGCGGCCGCGTCGCGGCTCGTCTCACCGGAGTCCATGTGGCCGCCGGGAAGCGCCCACGCTCCCTCGAAGGGCGGCCAGCCCCGCTCGATCAGCAGGACACGGCCGCCCGGCGTGGTGGCGACCACGTCGGCGGTGTAGCGAATGGGCTCAACAACTTCTTCGGCCATCTCAACTCTCCTGAGTGGGTGTGTGGTGGGTTCGGCCGGGCGGCCGCGCCGCGCGCCAGCCCGAACCGCCCCGGGAGCGGGTGGAGGGCTGGTGGGCGGCGTCGGTGCCCGGACGCCGGGTGGGGTGTGCCGGCGGGTTACGGCTGGCAGGCGGCGGCCTGGCCGAGGACGTAGCTGCGCAGGTCGATGTCGGCCCGCAGGGCGGGCGCCTGGTCGCCGAGGAGGACGGCGCCAACCGCGACGATGAACGTCCTGGTCACGGCGTCGCTGCCCTTCTTCGTCCGCGGGGCCTGGAACATCAGGTAGCGGGCGGTCAGGTAGTCCTGGCGCGTCGGGGCCGGGGCGGTCAGCAGGATCAGCGCCCACTGGTTCAGGAGGGCGCCGTGCTCGGGGTCCGGGGTGATGGTGTAGATCGGGTCGCCTCCGGTCTCCATCCGGGAGGCGTCCAGGCCGCGCGCCGCGACGCGGGCGGTCAGCTGCTCGGCGGCGTCGCGGGCGGCGGCCCCGCGGAGGAGGCGGTTGCCGGCCAGGCGGATGCCGTTGGGCAGGGTGATCCAGTTCTGCAGTTCGTCGTCGTCGGGGGCCTCGGAGGCGAAGCGGGCCTCGGCGGCCCGGCCGTAGCGGGCCATCGCCTCCCAGGCCGGGGTGGACACGCCACC
>NZ_JBIVVI010000117.1:0-12189 GCF_044757675.1 Kitasatospora sp. NPDC091257 | reverse complement strand
GGACCACAGAGCCGTTGTCATCTCCATGGACCTCGATGCTCTCACAGCCCCGGCCGGCCCCCGCCCGCCGGGGCGGACGGTGACCGGCCGCCTGATCCGTCAGTCCGCCGATCCCGGAGGCACGACCCACTCGGTGGGCTGGCCGGTGACCGCGGCGATCATGTCGAAGTCACCGTCGTAGTGGAGCACCGTGGCCCCGTGACGCTCGGCGGTGGCCGCGACGACGAGGTCCGGCACCGACAGCGCCCGCCAGTTGCCCGACGAGGTCAGGAGGGCCTGCACCTCGATGGCGCGGTCCCACACCTCGTCGGGCGTGGGCAGCCAGTCGAAGCCGCTCAGGCCCTCCCGGATCCGAAGGGCGTCGGCCTTGGAACGGGCGCTGTGCATGATCTCCAGTTCGACAGCGCCGCAGATGGCGACGAGTCCTCTGACGATCCTCGGCCTGAGGACCGACCTGACCGTCGGCTTGGAGAAGCGAGCGAAAGCCGACTTGTCGATCAGGAAGCGCTCGCTCATCCCTTTTCCACCGGTCCGGTGAGGTCAGGCAGTCCGCCCTCGGCGAGCCAGTCCATGAAAGTCTCACGCTTGCGGCGCTTCACGAGATCTTCAAGGGCGGCGTTGACGGTGGCCACCTTGGTCGTCGTACCAAGGATCTCGGCGGCCTCGGCCAGCAGTTCGTCGTTGACGTCTATCACGGTACGGGCCATGGTCGGCCTCCCAAGCGGAGCGAGCCTGCGATATCAATATCGACGGTACTTGATATCACAGGCCCGTATGCCCTGATCAGTCGATGTTCACCCGGTCAGGTGAGGTTGAGGCGGGCGGCGAGGCGGAGCAGGCCGGGGCTGAGGCGGGAGAGGAAACGGGCGACCTTGGCCTCGGGGGTGACGGGGACGACGGGCCTGCCGGTGCGGACGGCGGTGAGGATGGCGCTCGCGACCTTCTCCGGGGGGAAGCCGCGGCGGGCGTAGAGCTTCGCGGCGCGGGCCTGCTTGGCGGCCTGCTCGGTGGAGGTGGTGGCGGAGAAGGTGGAGGTGCGGGTGATGTTGGTGTTGACGATGCCCGGGCAGATGGTGGAGACGCCGATGCCGTGGCCGACGAACTCGGCCCGCAGGCAGTCGGAGAGCATGAACACCGCGGCCTTGCTGGTGGCGTAGGCGGTGAGCGCCTTGGACGGCAGGTAGGCGGCGGCGGAGGAGACGTTGACGATGTGGCCGCCCTGGCCGCGGTCGGCCATCAGGGTGCCGAAGGCGCGGCAGCCGTGGATCACGCCCCAGAGGTTGACGTCCAGGACCCGCTGCCACTCCTTCTCGGTGGTCTGCAGGAACGTCCCGGAGTGGCCGATGCCGGCGTTGTTGACCATGACGTCGGGCACCCCGTGCTCGGCGGCGACGGTCTGCGCGAAGGCGTCCATCGCGGCGCCGTCGGAGACGTCCACCCGGTAGGCGTGCGCCTTCGGGCCGATCAGCGAGGCGAGTTCGGCGGTGCGCTCGGCGGCCGCGAGGTCGAGGTCGCAGACCACCACCCGGGCGCCGTCCTCGGCGAAGGCGAGCGCGGTGGCCCGGCCGATGCCGCTGCCGCCCGGCTGACCGAGCTCATGTTGAAGTCCGTGACACGCACGGGTGGCATCGCGGTGCGGGTGACGTTGTCGCTCCATTCGCGGGGCAGGCAGCGTTCGGTGCGGCCCACCTCGGTGATCCGGTTCAGCAGGTCCACCGGGGACTCGTTGAACCGGAAGTTGTTGACCTCGCCGACGACCTCGCCGTTCTCCACCAGGTAGACGCCGTCCCGGGTGAGCCCGGTGAGCAGCAGCGTCGCCGGGTCCACCTCGCGGATGTACCAGAGGCAGGTGAGCA
This sequence comes from Kitasatospora sp. NPDC091257, assembly GCF_044757675.1. Classification (NCBI taxonomy): domain Bacteria; kingdom Bacillati; phylum Actinomycetota; class Actinomycetes; order Kitasatosporales; family Streptomycetaceae; genus Kitasatospora; species Kitasatospora sp. NPDC091257. The sequence goes on along the minus strand of NZ_JBIVVI010000117.1, from coordinate 10,333 downwards.
GCAGGCCGCGCTCGGTGCGGGCGATCATCTCGTCCAGGGTCGGCGCCGACTCCTGGTCGGCCGTCTCCAGGACGAGGTTGTCGATCGCCGGGCGCAGCGGCAGGCCGGTGAGGGCCGCCGCGTGACGGCTGGTGATCAGGTCGTTCAGCACGCCGTCGCGGATCCACTCGGTGGCGGCGACCGGCTGGCCGTTGTCGAAGACCGAGTAGTCCCCGCCGGTGGAGTGGGTGAGCACGAACGGCGCGGCCTCCAGGTGGGGCTCGTGCGGGTCGGAGCGCAGCGTCAGCGGCAGGCCGCTGAGCTTGTCGCCGATCCGGGTGCCCCCGCCGGGCTTGGAGAAGACCGTCCGGCCCTCCTGGGCGTCCCGGCCGCCGGAGGACCAGTTGAGGACGATCAGCAGGTCGGCCACGGCCGAGGGCGGCAGCAGCGCCTCGTACCGCCCGGCCGGCAGGTCCACCTTGCGGGCGCCCCAGCCGAGCCGCCTGGTCAGCTCGGTGTGCAGGGCGGCGACGTCGATGTCGGCGAAGTCCCGGGTGGACGCGCCCACCCAGGCGGAGCTGGACAGGTCGGCGGTCTTGGCGTTGATCTCGACCATGCCGGTGGGCTGGTCGTGGCGCAGCCGCAGACCGGTGGAGCTGCCCAGGTAGCTGGAGGTCATCTCGTGCCGGGCGAAGCCGTACAGCAGTTCGCCCTGGGCGGCGGCGCGGGCGAAGGCCTCGCCGAGGGCCGGGCCGAAGGCGTCGAACACCTCGACGGAGGTCAGCGCGGGCGGCTCGGTGAAGTCCGGCGAGGACGGCCGGTCGGCGATCAGCGGCTGGGCGTCCTCGGCCGGTCCGGCCGCGCGGGCGGCCTCCTCGGCGGCCCGCACCAGCTCCTCCACCTCCTGCTCGGTGACGGCCTCGCGGGAGACCACGCCGGAGGCGGTGCCCTCGGCGCCGGCCACGGTGGCGATCACGGTGAGGCGGCGGCCGCGGGTGACGCCGTTGGTGGTCAGCGCGTTGCCCGCCCAGCGCAGATTGGCGGTGGACTCCTCGTCGGCGATCACCACGCAGCCGTCGGCGCGGGAGAAGCCGAGCGCCAGCTCGACGAGTTCGTGGGGCTGCTTCGCGGTCATCAGTGACCCGCCTCCTGCTGGGTGTTGAGCACGTTGACGTTGCGGAACAGCGCCGACGGGCAGCCGTGGCTGACCGCCGCGATCTGACCGGGCTGCGCCTTGCCGCAGTTGAAGGCGCCGCCGAGGAAGTAGGTCTGCGGGCCGCCGACCGCCGCCATCGAGCCCCAGAAGTCGGTGGTGGTGGCCTGGTAGGCGAAGTCCTTGACCTGGCCCGCGAGTTCGCCGTTCTTGATGGCGTAGGCGCGCTGCCCGGTGAACTGGAAGTTGTACCTCTGCTGGTCGATCGACCACGAGCGGTCGCCCACGATGTACAGGCCGTTCTCCACCCCGGCGAACAGGCCCTCGGTGTCCGGGCCGTCGGCGGCCGGCTGCAGCGAGACGTTGGCCATCCGCTGCACCGGGACGTGCGCCGGGGAATCGGCGAAGGCGCAGCCGTTGGAGCGCTCGAAGCCCTTCAGCTCGGCGATGCGGCGGTCGAGCTGGTAGCCGACCAGGATGCCGTCCTTGATGAGGTCCCAGGACTGGGTGGCCACGCCCTCGTCGTCGTAGCCGATGGTGGACAGCCCGTGCTCGGCGGTGCGGTCACCGGTGACGTGCATCAGCTCGGAGCCGTACTTGAGCGAGCCGAGCTGGTCGAAGGTGGCGAACGAGGTGCCGGCGTAGGCGGCCTCGTAGCCGAGCGCGCGGTCCAGCTCGGTGGCGTGGCCGATCGACTCGTGAATGGTCAGCCAGAGGTTCGTCGGGTCGATGACCAGGTCGTAGCGGCCCGCCTCGACGCTCGGGGCCCTCATCTTCTCGGCCAGCAGGACGGGCAGTTCGGCGAGCTCGGCGTCCCAGTCCCAGCCGGCGCCGGTGAGGCCGCGCCCGTCGGGGGACGACCCCCGGGCCCCCACGATGAACTCGTAGCCGCGGCCGACCGGCGGGGCCAGGGTCGTCATCGAGTCGAAGGCGCCGGTGCGCTCGTCGACCGAGGTGGCCTCCAGGTCGGAGTACACCCGGATCCGCTGCTGGGTGGTCACCGTGCCCGCGGTGTCCGCGTAGAACTTGTTCTCCTGGACGGTCCGCAGGGCCGCCCGGACGTGCGAGACGCCCTCGGCGGCCAGCAGCCGGGAGCTGCGCTCGGCGAGCAGGGCGGTCTTCTCGGCGTCCGGCACCTCGAAGGGGTTGACCTCGTACCCGGAGACCCAGGTGACGTCCCGGTGGACCGGCTCGTCGGCCAGCTCGACCCGCTCGGTGGAGCCGGCCGCCCGGCTGATCCCGCCGGAGAGCCGGGCCACCGCGACGGCCTGCTCGGCGACCCGGGCCGCCGCGTCGGGGGTGAGATCGACGCCGGCGGCGAAGCCCCAGGCGCCGTCCAGCACCACCCGGACGGCGAAACCGAGCTGCACGCTGTCGGAGGTGCCGGCCGGACGCGCGTCGCGCAGCCGCCAGGAGGCACTGCGGATCCGCTCCAGGCGGAAGTCGGCGTGGCTCGCGCCCAGTTCGCGGGCTCGGGCGAGGGCGGCGTCCGCGAGCGGCCGCAGCGGCAGGGCGAGGAACAGCGGGTCGACGGCGCGCCCGTGCGGGGCGCCGGAGCGATCGGCCGGAGGGATCGGAGGCAATCGTGCTCCCAGGTCGCGGAGGGTGGCGGTGCGGCGCCACAGGGGCGCCCGCACCGCATCATTTCCCGTCCACCGGGTTTCCGGCCAGCGCATTTCTACCGGTGCGCCGCGGTTTCGGCCGGGACGATCCGGCCGCCGGGGCCCGCCCTCCCGGCGCGCCCGTCCGCCCTCCCGGCGCGCCCGCGCGAGCCGTCAGCCGACGGTCTCCCACCAGCCGTCCAGCTCCGGCGGGTTGTCGACGTCGACCCGCTCGCCGGGGCGCGGCACGACCAGCGGGACGGCCTGCTCCTTGGCGGCCTTCACCAGTCGCTCGATCGGCTCCGCCCACGGGTGCAGGCCCAGGTTGAAGGTGCACCAGTGGACGGGCACCAGCAGGCCGGCGGCCAGGTCCCGGTGCGCGAGGACGGCGTCCTCGGGGGTCATGTGGATGTCCGCCCAGGCGGCGTCGTAGGCGCCGATCTGGACCAGCGCGGCGTCGAACGGGCCGTGCTGGCCGCCGATCCGGGCGTAGCCCTCGAAGTAGCCGGAGTCGCCGGTGTAGAAGACCTTGCGGTTCGGGCCGGCGACCACCCAGGACCCCCACAGGGTGGTGTTGCGGGTCAGCCCGCGGCCGGAGAAGTGGTGCGCCGCGGTGAGGGTGAGCACCAGGTCGCCCAGGGTGCAGGTCTCGTCCCAGTCCAGTTCGATGATCCGGTGCTCGGGGACGCCCCAGCGGCGCAGGTGGGCACCGATGCCGAGCGGCACCGCGAAGGGCGCGGACTGGCTGCGCACCAGGCGCTTGACCGTCGCCATGTCCAGGTGGTCGTAGTGGTCGTGCGAGATCAGCACCGCGTCGACCTGCGGCAGCTCCTCCAGCTCCACCGGCACCGGGTGCAGCCGCTTGGGGCCGACGTGCGCGGCGGGGGAGCAGCGGTCGCTCCAGATCGGGTCGAGCAGCACCCGGAAGCCCTCGATCTCCACCAGCGCGGAGGCGTGCCCGTACCAGGTGACCTCCACGCCCTCGGAGGCCGGCCCGGGCGGGGAGACGGGGCGGACGGTCGGCACCGGACGGGCGGGGACGCGGCCGGCCCGCTCGAACAGCATCCGGCGGGCGGCGGCGCCGTCGAAGCCGGGGGCGCCGGCCGTGCGGGTGAGGGTGGAGGGCGCGTTGTGGAAGACGCCGTCGCGGTACTGCGGGGAGTTGCGCACCCGTTCCTCGCGCTCGCCGTCCGGCCGTCGCCCGAACGCGGCCGGCAGGTCGCGCAGCGCCCAGGCGGCCGTGCCCAGGCCGGCCGCCAGGGCGGTGAGGGCCAGCAGTCGTCCGCGTCGGTGGGTGCTCCCGGGCCGTGCCATGGTCATCCGCTCTGCCTTCGTCGCTCGCCGGGATGGTCGGGGATCGGTACGGCCGCTCCCGGGCCGGACCGCACCACGGGGGCAACGGGTGCGCCCGTCCGTGTTGTTCCCGTACAGTCGCCCCGATCCGGGCAGCGCCGGGGCCTGGGAGATGTCCGCCGCCGGGACGGTACGAGCGGGCACGGATTGTCGGATTGCGACAGATCCGCCGGGGAGGCGCTGTGGGAGCCCGATGCGCCGCCGCCGCCGACCGCCCGATAGCGTCACACTGCGTACGCATTCCGACGTACGTGCTCACACACGGAGAGAGGTGGATCGTTGAGCCGCTCGGTTCTCGTCACCGGAGGAAACCGGGGCATCGGCCTCGCGATCGCCCAGGCCTTCGCCGAAGCGGGCGACAAGGTGGCCATCACCAGCCGCTCGGGCGAGGTGCCCGAAGCGCTGGCCAAGTACGACGTCCTCGCGGTCCGCTGCGACATCACGGACGCCGCGCAGGTCGACGCCGCCTTCACCGAGATCGAGCAGAAGCACGGCGCGGTCGAGGTGCTGGTCGCCAACGCGGGCATCACCAACGACACCCTGCTGCTGCGCATGTCCGAGGAGGACTTCACCTCCGTCGTCGACACCAACCTGACCGGCACCTTCCGGGTGGTCAAGCGCGCCTCCAAGCTGATGATGCGTGCCCGGAAGGGCCGTGTCGTGCTGATCTCGTCCGTGGTGGGCCTGTCCGGCTCCCCGGGCCAGGCCAACTACGCCGCCTCCAAGGCCGGCCTGGTCGGCTTCGCCCGGTCGCTGGCGCGCGAGCTCGGCCCGCGCAACATCACCGTCAACGTGGTCGCCCCCGGCTTCGTCGACACCGACATGACCGCCGTGCTCAGTGACGAGCGCCGCGCGGAGATCGTCTCGGGCGTGCCGCTGGGCCGCTACGCGGCGCCCGCCGAGGTCGCCTCCACCGTGCGGTTCCTCGGGTCGGACGAGGCCGCGTACATCACTGGAGCCGTCATTCCCGTCGACGGCGGATTGGGCATGGGTCACTGATCATGAGCGGAATCCTCGAAGGCAAGCGGATCCTGATCACCGGTGTGCTGATGGAGTCCTCCATCGCCTTCCACACCGCCAGGCTCGCGCAGGAGCAGGGCGCGGAGATCATCCTCACCGCCTTCCCGCGTCCGAGCCTGACCGAGCGGATCGCCAAGAAGCTGCCGCACCCGGTCAAGGTGCTGGAGCTGGACGTCTCCAACCCGGAGCAGCTGGCCGGCATCGCCGACCAGGTCCGCGAGCACCTGCCGACCCTGGACGGCATCGTCCACTCGATCGGCTTCGCGCCGCAGGACGCGCTGGGCGGCAGCTTCCTGGACACCCCGTGGGAGTCCGTGGCCACCGCGATGCACGTCTCCGCGTACTCGCTGAAGTCGCTGACCACGGCGCTGCTGCCGCTGATGCAGGACGGCGGCTCGGTGGTCGGCCTGACCTTCGACGCGCAGTTCGCCTGGCCGCAGTACGACTGGATGGGCCCGGCCAAGGCCGCCCTGGAGTCGACCAACCGCTACCTGGCGCGCTACCTGGGCGAGCGGGACATCCGCTGCAACCTGATCTCGGCCGGTCCGATCGGCTCGATGGCCGCCAAGTCCATCCCGGGCTTCGGCGACCTGGCCGACACCTGGAACCACCGCTCCCCGCTGAAGTGGGACCTGAGCGACCCGGAGCCGGCCGGCCGCGGCATCGTCGCACTGCTGTCGGACTGGTTCCCGAAGACCACCGGCGAGATCATCCACGTCGACGGCGGTCTGCACGCCATCGGCGCCTGACGCTCCGCCCGTGCGCCGCTGCCCGGCCCTCCCTCGCGGGGGTGCCGGGCAGCGGCGTTTCGTGCTTCGTTCGGCCGGGGTTCTTCGTTCGGCCGGGGTTCTTCGTCCGGCCGGGCTTCTCGGGAAGGGGGCTTTCGGACCTCTTGAGAGCGGCCTTCCGGGAGGGGCCTCCTGGGACGGGGCGGCCGGGGGTCGGGCCGGTGGGCGGTCAGGCCTCGGCGGGGGCGCAGCCACCGGGGGCGGCGCGGCCGGCCTCGACGGCGGCGCGCTCGGTGTCACCGGCCCGGATCGCCTCCAGGATGGCCTGGTGGCCGATGTAGCGCTCCGCGATCAGCTCGGGGCCGACGTCGTGCCGCAGGAGCTCGCGGGTGGCCTCGCCGAGGTCGGCGTAGACGGCGAGCAGGACGTCGTTGTGGGCGGCGGCCACCACGGCCTGGTGGAAGGCGGCGTCGGCCTGGACGAAGTCCTCGGCGCCGCCGGAGTGCCAGGCGGCCTCCCGGCGGGCCAGCGCGCCGTCCAGCAGCTCCAGGTCGTGCGCGGTGCGGCGGCGGGCGGCGAGGGCCGCCGCCGAGGTCTCCAGCGCCGAACGGAGCTCGGCGACCTGGCCCTGGTCGGCGTCGGCGAAGCGGCGGTGCATCACTCCGGCCAGCTCGCTGGTGGCCAGCACGTACGTGCCGGAGCCCTGCCTGATGTCGAGCAGTCCGTTGTGGGCGAGGGCGCGGACGGCCTCGCGGACGGTGTTGCGGGCGACGCCGAGCTGTTCGACCAGGGCGGCCTCGGTGGGGATGCGCGAGCCGACCGGCCACTCCCCGGACGTGATCTGGGCACGCAGCTGTGCGATCACCTGGTCGGACAGCGGGGTGCGCCTCGGCGAGGACAGCGCCACGGGGGACTCCTTGACGGCTACGGCTCGGATGGGGCCTGGGTGGGAAGTGGCCGGACGATGAACGGTCGGCACATCATGCCAATTCCAAGGTGCATCAATTCATCCCATCATTCTATGATGCTGTCCATGCCCGCAGCAGACACCACCGCTTCCGCCCGGACCGAGAGCCGGACACCGACCGCCGAGCGGCCCGCCGCCTCCGGCTCGGCCAAGTACCTGGGCTGGCTGTTCGCCGTCGCGATCGCCGCCGCCGCCTTCAACCTGCGCCCCGTGGTCACCAGCCTCGGGCCGCTGCTCAAGCAGGTCCGCGACGACCTCGGGATGAACCCGACGCTCGCCGGGCTGCTCACCGCCGTCCCGTCGCTGTGCTTCGGGCTGTTCGGCTTCGCCGCGCCCGCGGCGGCCCGTCGGATCGGTCCGATCGCGGTCGTCACGGCGGGCATGGGCGCCATCACGGCGGGCGTGCTGGCCCGCTCGTTCGCCGGGGGCACTGCCGTGTTCCTGCTGCTCACCGCCCTCGCCCTGGCCGGGGTGGCGGTCTCCAACGTGCTGCTGCCAGTGGTGATCAAGCGGTACTTCCCGGACAAGGTCGGGCCGATGATCGGCCTCTACTCGATGGCGCTGTCCGCCGGCACCGCGCTGGCCGCGGCCGTCACCGTGCCGCTGACCACGTCGCTCGGCGGCGACTGGCGCTACGGCCTGGGTGTCTGGGCCGTCCTGGGAGCGCTCGCCCTGGTGCTCTGGCTGCTGGTGCTGATCGCCAAGCGGGAGCGCGGCGAGCGGGCCGACGGCGCCGCCGCCCCCGTCCGGCTGCCGATCACCCGCAGCCGGACCGCCTGGGCGCTGGCCGGGTACTTCGGCCTCCAGGCCACCGGCGCGTACGTGGTCATGGGCTGGATGTCGCAGATCTTCCAGGACGCCGGCATCGGCGAGGGCACCACCGGGGTGCTGCTCGCGGTCACCATGGTGATCGGCGTGCCGGTCTCCTTCGTGCTGCCCAACCTGGCCGCACGGCGCGGCGACCAGCGGCTGTTCGTGGTCGTGCTGGCCTGCTGCGGCATCGCCGGATACGCGGGGCTGGCACTCGCCCCGGCCGGGGGCGCCTGGCTCTGGGCGGTCCTGCTGGGCCTGTCCAACTGCGCCTTCCCGCTGGTGCTGACCATGATCGGACTGCGGGCCCGGTCGGCGGGCGGGGTCGCGCAACTCTCCGCCTTCGCCCAGGGCATCGGCTACCTGGTGTCCATCCCGGGCCCGATCCTGGTCGGCTGGCTCTACGGGGCCACCGGCGAGTGGTACTGGCCGCTGGGCTTCCTGTCGCTGCTGCTGGTGCCGCAGATGCTGTTCGGCCTGCGCGCCGCGCGGGCCCGGCACATCGAGGACGAGGCGGTGCGCCCGGCGGAGCGGGCCGAGGCCTGACAGCCTGACACCGAGCGGTGGGACGCGGCGGTGGGGCCCGGGGCCCGGGCCCCGGGCCCGACGGTGAAGGTCAAGGCCCGGCCAAGGGGGTGGGGCCAGCGGACGGCGGGCGTGTTCGGGATGGGAGAATTCCGGACATGCCCGTTCTCGATCCCAATCCCACCGACGGCCGCAAGCAGCTCGGCCGCATCGCCCTCGCCTTCTCCGCCATCGTGGTGCTGGTGGCGCTCATCGCCACCGTCGCGGCCTCGATCGGCTGACGGACGCCTCTGCGCCCCTGCGCCCGTACTCCACCCGACGCTCCGGTGAACGGGACACGGTGACACTCGTCGTCCCTCGGAGTGGCGGCGTCCGGGAGCATCGCGCCGCCGGGCCGCTTTTCTGCCAAGCTTGCTGGGTATGAGCGCCGACACGCCCCGCAGGATCATCGTTCTCCGCCATGCCAAGGCCGACTGGCCGAACGGCGTGGACGACCACGACCGGCCGCTGGCCGACCGGGGCCGTCACCAGGCCCCGGACGCCGGCCGCTGGCTGGTCGACTCCGGCATCAACCCCGACTACGTGGTCTGCTCCACCGCGCTGCGCACCCGAGAGACCTGGAAGCTGGCGGTGCACGAGCTGCCGCAGCGGCCCCTCAAGACCGTCTACGAGGAACGGGTCTACGAGGCGAGCCCCGGCGAGATCATCGCCGTGCTCCAGGAGACCCCGGAGGAGTACTCGGACGTGGTGCTGGTCGGTCACAACCCGGGTGTGCTGGGTCTGACCCAGGTGCTGGCCGGGGACGCGGGCGACCGGGACGCGCTGGAGCGGCTGCGACTCGGTGGCTTCCCGACGGCGGCGATCGCGGTGCTCAGCTTCAGCGGCTCCTGGAAGGGCGTCGAGCCGGGCGTGGCCGAGCTGGTCTCGTACCACACGCCGCAGGACTGACCCCGGGAACACAGGTGAGGGGCGCGCGGATGCGATCCGCGCGCCCCTCGTCTGTGTCCGCAGGCCGTACGGTCCGTGTCCGCGGGCCGCGCGCCTTCCTCGGGCTGTTCCTCGGGCCTCACTCCACCGGCCGTTGCCGGGCCGGCTCCTACTCGGTCTCGGTCGGGGTGCCGTGCAGCGCGTCGGCCGCCTCGACCTCCTCACGGGTGATGCCCAGCAGGTACAGCACGGTGTCCAGGAACGGTACGTTCACCGCGGTGTCGGCGGCCTCGCGCACCACCGGCTTGGCGTTGAACGCCACCCCGAGGCCGGCCGCGTTCAGCATGTCCAGGTCGTTGGCGCCGTCGCCGATCGCCACCGTCTGCTCCAGCGGCACCTTCGCCTGCTCGGCGAAGCGGGCCAGCCAGCGGGCCTTGCCCGCCCGGTCCACGATCTCGCCGACCACCCGGCCGGTGAACCTGCCGTCCACCACCTCCAGGGTGTTCGCGGCCGCGAAGTCCAGGCCCAACTGCTCCACCAGGTGGTCGGTGACCTGGGTGAAGCCGCCGGACACCACCGCGACCTGGTAGCCGAGGCGCTGGAGCGTACGGATCAGGGTGCGCGCGCCCGGCGTGAAACGGACCTCGGCGCGGACCTTCTCGGTCACCGAGGCGTCCAGCCCGGCCAGCAGCGCCACCCGGGCCCGCAGCGACTCGGCGAAATCCAGCTCGCCGCGCATCGCCGCCGCCGTCACCTCGGCGACCTCCTCCTCGCAGCCCGCGTGGGCGGCGAACAGCTCGATCACCTCGTCCTGGATGAGCGTGGAGTCGACGTCCATGACCACCAGGCGCTTGGCCCGGCGCTCCAGTCCGGCGGCGACCACCGCGACGTCCACCCGCTGGGTGGCCGCCTCCTGGGCCAGCGCGGCCCGCAGCTCGTCGGTGGCCACACCGGAGACGGCCAGCTCGACCGCCGTCACCGGGTACTTGGCGAGCCGGAAGACACGGTCGATGTTGCCCCCCGAGACGGTGATCCGGGAGGTGAGCGCGGAGACGGCGGCGGCGGTCAGCGGATTGCCGAGCACCGTGACGTGCGAACGGCCCTCACGGCGCGGCCGGTTGTCACCGATGCCGGAGAGGATCTCGGCCTGGAGCTTCTGCTCGTCGGCCCAGCGGTGGACGGTGGCCCGCAGCCCACCCTCGGCGGCGGGTACGGGGGGCGGGGTGACCAGCGCGCAGAGCGTGATGCGGCCACGGGTCACGACCTGCTC
>NZ_JBIVVI010000116.1:0-12189 GCF_044757675.1 Kitasatospora sp. NPDC091257 | reverse complement strand
CCGGGGTGTCTATCCGACGATGTACACGGGCCGCCCCTGGACGATGCGCCAGTACGCGGGCTTCGGCACCGCCGCCGAGTCCAACGCCCGCTACCGGCAGCTGATCGCGGGCGGCGGCACCGGCCTCTCGGTCGCCTTCGACCTGCCCACCCAGATGGGCTACGACTCGGACGCGCCGCTCGCCGCCGGGGAGGTCGGCAAGGTGGGCGTCGCCGTGGACGGCGTCGAGGACATGGCGGTGCTGTTCGACGGCATCCCGCTCGGCGGGGTGTCCACCTCGATGACCATCAACGCGCCCGCCGCCCTGCTCCTGCTCCTCTACCAACTGGTCGGCGAGGCGCAGGGGGTGGCGCCGGCGGCGCTCACCGGCACGGTCCAGAACGACGTGCTGAAGGAGTACATCGCCCGCGGCACCTACATCTTCCCGCCGCAGCCCTCGCTGCGGCTGGTCGCCGACGTGTTCCGGTACTGCCGGGCCGAGATCCCGCGCTGGAACACCATCTCCATCTCCGGGTACCACATGGCCGAGGCCGGGGCCGACCCCGCGCAGGAGATCGCCTTCACGCTGGCCAACGGCATCGCCTACGTCCGCACCGCGATCGCCGCCGGGATGGCCGTGGACGACTTCGCCCCCCGGCTCTCGTTCTTCTTCGTGGCCCGCACGACGCTGCTGGAGGAAGTGGCCAAGTTCCGTGCGGCACGCAGGATTTGGGCCACAATCATGCGCGACGTGTTCGGCGCCCGGAACCCGCGCTCGCAGATGCTGCGCTTCCACACCCAGACCGCCGGAGTGCAGCTCACGGCCCAGCAGCCCGAGGTCAACCTGGCCCGGGTCACCGTGCAGGCGCTCGCCGCGGTGCTCGGCGGCACCCAGTCGCTGCACACGAACAGCTACGACGAGGCGATCGCGCTGCCCACCGAGAAGGCCGCCCGGCTCGCCCTGCGCACCCAGCAGGTGCTCGCGTACGAGACCGACGTGACCGCCACCGTCGACCCGTTCGCCGGCTCCTACGCCGTCGAGTCGCTCACCGACGAGGTGGAGGCCGCCGCGCGGTCGCTGATGGACCGGATCGAGGAGCAGGGCGGCGCGGTGGCCGCGATCGAACGGGGCTACCAGAAGGGCGAGATCGAGCGCACCGCCTACCGGCTCCAGCGGGAGACCGACTCCGGGGAGCGGACGGTGGTCGGGGTCAACCGCTTCCGGTCGGACACGGAGGAGCCCTACCAGCCGCTGCGGGTGGACCCGGCGATCGAGGAGCGGCAGGCGCGGCGGCTGGCCCGGCTGCGGGCCGAGCGCTCCGCCGGCGCCGTCACCCGGGGGCTGGACGCGCTGCGCCGCACCGCCGAGGGGACGGGGAACGTGCTGTACCCGATGAAGGAGGCGCTGGCCGCCCGGGCCACCGTCGGCGAGGTGTGCGACGCGCTGCGCGGAGTGTGGGGGACGTACTCCCCGGTGGAGCGTTTCTGACGTCCTGCTGAACGGCCGTCAACCCGCCGGTGTCGTCGGGGAAGTGGCGGCCGTGACCGTCGGCCGGGGTGGTCGTTGCACAGGGCACGCAACCCGGGGAAGGCGGCTGAAACAAGATGTCATACCCACGTGTCCGGCCGGTATGCACCCATCCGGGGACTAGTTTTCCGGAAGTCGGGCCAAATCCCCCCAACAGGCCTACGATTGGCGAGATGAACCGTCCTGAGCCCGCTCAGCCGGGCACCACTCTCGCCGTCCCACGCCCCGCCGCCGATCTGCGCGACCGGGTCCGGGAGCTGGAGCCCGAGCTGGTCGCCTTCCGTCGTGATCTGCACCGGCACCCGGAGCTGGGCCGCCAGGAGTTCCGAACCACCGGGCTGCTGCGCGACCGGCTGGCGGCCGCCGGGCTCGAACCCCGGGTGCTGCCCGGCGGCACCGGCATGCTCGTCGACATCGTCCCGCCCGGCACCGCCCCGGGGACGGAGTTCCTGGCCTTCCGCGCCGACATCGACGCGCTGCCGATCGACGACGCCAAGACCGACGTGCCGTACCGCTCCACCGTCCCCGGCCGGGCCCACGCCTGCGGCCACGACGTGCACACCTCGGTGGTGCTCGGCACCGGCCTGGTGCTGGCCGAGGCCGCCCGCGCCGGCGAGCTGCGCCGCCCCGTCAGGCTGGTGTTCCAGCCCGCCGAGGAGGTCATGCCGGGCGGCGCGCTGGACGTCATCAAGGCCGGCGGGATGGCGGGTGTCGGGCGGATCTTCGCGGTGCACTGCGACCCGAAGGTGGAGGTCGGCCGGATCGCCCTGCGGGTCGGGGCGATCACCTCGGCCTGCGACCGCCTGGTGCTGCACCTGGACGGCCCCGGCGGGCACACCGCCCGTCCGCACCTGACCACGGACCTGGTCACCGCGGTCGCCAGGACGGCCGCCGACCTCCCGGGGGCGCTGGCCCGCCGGATGGACCCGCGCTGGGGCGTCAGCCTGGTCTGGGGGCGGATCGCCTCCGGCTCCGCGCCCAACGTCATCCCGCAGCACGCCGAGCTGGAGGGCACCGTCCGCTGCCTGGAGCTGGACGGCTGGCGGGAGGCGCCGGACCTGCTGCACGAGCTGATCGCCAAGCTGTCCGAGACCCACCGGGCCAAGTGGACGCTGGACTACCACCGCGGGGTGCCGCCGGTGGTGAACGAGGCGGTCTCGGTCGCCCTGCTGGACGGGGCGATGCACGCCCGCTTCGGCGGGGACGGCGCCGTGGTGGTGGAGGGCACCGAGCAGAGCCTGGGCGGCGAGGACTTCTCCTGGTACCTGGAGCACGCCCCGGGCGCGCTGGCCCGGCTCGGCGTCCGCGCCCCCGGCGACGCCACGGTCCGGGACCTGCACCAGGGCCGGTTCGACGTGGACGAGCGGGCGATCGGCATCGGCGTGGAACTGTTCTCGGCGCTGGCCCTGGAGGCGGACGGCAGCTGACGGCAGGTCCGGGGGCGGTGCGGCCGGACCGAAGCGGAACGGCCGGATCCGGGGTCCCGTCGGGGTTACGTAAACTGACCGAACCGACCTCGGATCACCGTCCGCGCGGGGGACAGAGCCCCGGGGAGAACATCAGACCACGGTTTGATAACAACCCGTATGCTCCGGCACCCCGTAACACAACCGTGTTCTACGCGCGTTACGGTGGCGTCCGACCACGCCAAACGGTTGCGTGTAGAAGGAGATATCCCCTTGCGCCGTTCAATGAAGCTCGCCGCGGTTGTGCTCTCGGGTTCCCTGGGCATGGCCTCGCTCGCCGCTTGCGGCGCAAAGAGCACCGACTCCTCCTCCTCCGGCTCGGGCGACGGTTCGCTCAAGGTCGGCCTGGCCTACGACATCGGCGGCCGCGGCGACCAGTCGTTCAACGACTCCGCCGCCCGTGGTCTCGACAAGGCCAAGTCCGAGCTGGGCGTCTCCGTGACCGAGGCCGAGGCCAAGCAGGGCGAGGCCGAGGCCGACAAGGAGACCCGTCTCAAGAACCTGATCGACGCGGGTTACAAGACGATCATCGCGGTCGGCTTCGTCTACCAGCCGGCGATCAACAAGATCGCCAAGGACAACCCGACGGTCAAGTTCGCGATCATCGACTCGAACGACAAGGACCAGCCGGCCAACGTCACCTCGCTGCTCTTCGCCGAGCAGGAGGGCTCGTACCTGGCCGGTGTCGCCGCCGCGAACAAGTCGAAGGCCAAGCACGTCGGCTTCATCGGCGGTGTGCAGTCCGAGCTGATCAAGAAGTTCGAGGCCGGTTACACGGCGGGTGTGAAGTCCGTCGACCCGAGCATCACGGTCGAGACCACCTACCTGACCACCCCGCCGGACTTCACCGGCTTCGCCTCGCCCGACAAGGGCAAGGAGGCCGCCCAGGGTCAGCTCGACAAGGGCGCGGACATCATCTACACCGCCGCCGGCTCCTCCGGCAACGGCGCCATCGAGGCCGTCGCCAACAAGCAGGGCGCCCTGGCCATCGGTGTCGACTCCGACCAGGCCAGCCAGCCGGCCCTGGCGAAGTACAAGAGCAGCATCCTGACCTCGATGGTCAAGAACGTCGACACCGCGGTGTTCTCGTACATCCAGTCGGTCAAGCAGGGCCAGAGCCCGACCGGCGTCAAGCTGTTCGACCTGAAGGCCGAGGGCGTCTCGCTCGCCACCACCGGCGGCAAGATCGACGACATCCAGGACAAGCTGAAGCTCGCCGCCGACGCGATCAAGTCCGGCGCCACCACCATTCCGACCGCGCCGGTCAAGTAAGCACCGCGCGTCCCGGACGCCGCAGCGCCCGCCGCCTGCCCGGCAGGGCGACGCATCCACACAGTTCACGGGAGGGGCCCGGCAGGGTGCGCTCAACGCGTACCCCCGGGCCCCGTTCCGTCTCCCCGTTCCCCCTTGGCCCTCCGAGCGCAACGACGCGCCTCCAGACCACCAGGAGACCGCCATCACCGCATCCGACCCCGTCCCCCTGCGCAAGGACGGCACCCCCAGCGCGGGGACGGCGACACCGGCCGTCGAACTGCGCGGCATCACCAAGCGCTTCCCGGGTGTCGTGGCCAACCACGACATCAACCTCACCGTCCGCACCGGGACCGTGCACGCCCTGATGGGTGAGAACGGCGCCGGCAAGTCGACGCTGATGAAGATCCTCTACGGCATGCAGAAGCCGGACGAGGGCACCATCGCGATCAACGGCGAGCCGTGCGAGTTCAACACCCCCGGCGACGCCATCTCCCGCGGCGTCGGCATGGTGCACCAGCACTTCATGCTCGCCGACAACCTCACGGTGTGGGAGAACGTCGTCCTCGGCGGCGAGAAGCTCCACGGCATCGGCGCCAGGGCGAAGGCGAAGATCAAGGAGATCTCCGACCAGTACGGCCTGGGCGTGCGCCCGGACGCCCTGGTCGAGGACCTCGGCGTCGCCGACCGCCAGCGCGTCGAGATCCTCAAGGTGCTGTACCGCGGCGCCAAGATCCTGATCCTCGACGAACCCACGGCCGTGCTCGTCCCGCAGGAGGTCGACGCGCTGTTCGACAACCTGCGCGAGCTCAAGTCCGAGGGCGTCACCGTCATCTTCATCTCGCACAAGCTGCACGAGGTGCTCGCGGTGGCCGACGCGATCAGCGTCATCCGGCGCGGCACCACGGTCGGCGACGCCGACCCGAAGGCCGTCACCGCCCGGCAGCTCGCCGAGCTGATGGTCGGCGCCGAGCTGCCCTCCCCGGAGAGCCGCGAGTCGACCGTCACCGACGCCGTGATGCTCGACGTCGAGGGCCTGCGGATCGCCAAGACCGACGCCGAGGGCATCGAGCGCGTCGTCCTCGACGACATCTCGCTGCGCATCCACAAGGGCGAGATCCTCGGCATCGCCGGTGTCGAGGGCAACGGCCAGGCCGAGCTGGTCGAGGCCGTCATGGGGATGCTGCCGCTGAACGCCGGCACCGTCACCCTGGACGGCAAGGACCTCTCCGGCAGCCTGACCCGGGCCCGCCGCGAGGCCGGCATCGGCTACATCCCCGAGGACCGCCACAAGCACGGCCTGCTGCTGGAGGCCCCGCTCTGGGAGAACCGCATCCTCGGGCACGTCACCGAGGCGCCCAACTCCAAGGGCGTGCTGCTCGACCCGGCCGCCGCCCGCACGGACACCTGGCGGATCGTCGAGGAGTACGACGTCCGCACCCCCGGCATCGAGGTCACCGCGGCCTCGCTCTCCGGCGGCAACCAGCAGAAGCTGATCATCGGCCGCGAGATGAGCCACCAGCCCAAGCTGCTGATCGCCGCCCACCCCACCCGCGGTGTGGACGTCGGCGCGCAGGCGCAGATCTGGGAGCACATCCGGGTCGCCCAGCGGGCCGGCCTGGCCGTCCTGCTGATCTCCGCCGACCTGGACGAGCTGATCGGCCTGTCCGACACCATCCGGGTCATCTACCGCGGCCGCCTGGTCGCCGACGCCGACCCGGCCACCGTCACCGCCGAGGACCTCGGCACCGCGATGACCGGTGCCGCCAGGGGCCACCTGGAGTCCGAGCCGGAGGCCGTCGCCGAGGCGCAGGCCGTCGCGGCCGAGGGCACCGAGGCCGAGGCCGGGCACCAGCCCACCGACACCGCCGACGACCCGCAGGCGGGGGAGTAACCCATGACCAGTCCCAACCCCGCCGCCGCGAAGCCCGGCCTGGCCCAGCGGTTCAGCGGTGAGCGGATCGTGCTCGCGCTGGCGGCGCCGGTGCTCGCGGTCCTGCTCTCCATCGCGATCTGCTCCGTCCTGCTGGCGACTTCGGGCAAGAACCCGTTCGACGCCTGGAACGTGATGATCACGTACGCCGGCAAGTCGGACGGCCAGGTGGGCATCCTCAACCGGTCCACCACCTACTACCTGGCCGCCGCGGCCGCCGCGTTCGGGTTCCGGATGAACCTGTTCAACATCGGCGTCGAGGGCCAGTACAAGGTCGCGGCGCTGTTCGCGGCCTTCGTCGGCGCCAAGGTGGACCTGCCGGCCTTCATCCAGATCCCGCTGCTGCTGGTCACGGCCATGCTGGTCGGCGGTCTGTACGCGAGCATCGCCGGTCTGCTGAAGGTCTACCGCGGCGTCAGCGAGGTCATCTCGACCATCATGCTGAACTCGATCGCGACCGCGATCATCGGTCTGCTGCTCGTCCCCGGCATCTTCGCGCCGAAGACCAGCGGCACCACCAACTCGATCCAGACCGAGCCGATCTCGCAGTCCAGCCACTTCTTCTCGCTGGAGACGGCCGGCGGAACGCTCTGGGGCTTCATCTTCGTCGCCGCCCTGGTCGGAGTGGTCTTCCAGGTCGTGCTGACCCGCACCCGCTTCGGCTTCGACCTGCGTGCCACCGGCCGCTCGGAGTCCGCGGCGACCGCCTCCGGCGTGAACGTCAAGCGCATGGTGATCATCTCGATGGTGGTCTCCGGAGCCATCGCCGGTCTGATCGGCCTGCCGGAACTCCTGCAGAACTCGTACTACTTCGGCCAGAGCTTCCAGCCCGGTCTGGGCTTCCTGGGCATCTCGATCGCCCTGCTCGGCCGGAACAGCCCGATCGGCATGGCCTTCGCGGCACTGCTGTTCGCCTTCCTGGACGTCACCGGCTCGGTGCTGCCGCTCCAGGGCGGGTTCCCGTTCGAGATCGTCGACGTCATGAAGGGCACCATCGTCATCTGCGTCGTCGTCGCGTACGAGCTGGTGCGCCGCTACGGCCTGAAGCGTCAGCAGCAGAAGGTCGGCGCCCAGCTCGCCGCCCAGGCTGCCGCGAACAGTGAGAAGAAGGAGGTGTCCGCATGAGCACGGCAACGGCTGCCCGTCCGAAGGCGTCGGGCGCACCCGCGAAGAAGCGCAAGCTGTCCTGGCCGGTCGTCCTGCTCCTGATCGCGGGCGCCCTGGTGCTGTTCTCCGCCGTGGGCCTGGCCACCGGCAACCACTCGCTGACCTCCTCCGGGCAGGTCACCGCCGCGCTCGGCGCCGCCGTGCCGATCGGCATGGCCGGTCTGGGCGGTCTCTGGTCCGAGCGGGCCGGTGTGGTCAACATCGGTCTCGAAGGCATGATGGTCGCCGGCACCTTCTGCGGCGCCTGGGCGGGCTACCTGGTCAACCCGTGGGTCGGCCTGCTGGCCGGCATGCTGGGCGGGGCGGTCGGCGGCCTGCTGCACGCGGTCGTCACGGTCACCTTCGGCGTCGACCACATCGTCTCCGGCGTCGGCATCAACCTGCTGATCCCCGGCATCTGCGCGTACGTCAACCGGATCTACTACAAGGACTACGTCTCGGTCGGTGCCGGCCAGAACCAGTCCCCGCCGGCCGACCCGCTGCCGTACATCACCGTCCCGGGCCTGTCCTCCGGGCTGAAGAGCATCGAGAGCCACCACTGGTTCTTCGTCTCGGACGTCGCGGGCGTGCTCGGCGGCCTGGTCACCAACATCTCGGTGGTCGTGCTGCTGGCCGGCGCGCTGATCGTGGTCAGCTACTTCGTGCTCTGGCGCACGGTGTTCGGCCTGCGGCTGCGCTCCTGCGGTGAGAACCCCACCGCCGCCGAGTCGCTGGGCGTCAACGTCTACAAGTACAAGTACCTCGCGGTCATCGCCTCCGGCGCCTTCGCCGGCCTCGGCGGGGCGTACCTCTCGCTGGTCGCGGCGCACTTCTACAAGGACGGCCAGACCCTCGGCCGCGGCTTCATCGGCCTCGCCGCGATGATCTTCGGGAACTGGATGCCCGGTGGCCTCGCCATGGGCGCCGGTCTGTTCGGTTTCACCGACAGCCTCCAGCTGCGCGACCCGGAGTCGGTGCACGTGCTGATCCTGATCGTCGGCATCGCGATGATCCTGTTCGCGCTCTGGCAGCTGTACCGCCGCAAGTACACCGCGACGGTGGTCTCCCTCGTGGTGGCCGGCGGCCTGATCGCCTGGTACTCGCTGACCGACGAGGTGCAGCGCCCGCTGATCGTCGCCACGCCGTACCTGATCACCCTGGTGGTGCTCTCGCTGGCCTCGCAGCGCCTGCGGATGCCCAAGGCGGACGGCCAGATCTACCGCAAGGGCCAGGGCAAGTGACCGCCCCCGCGCCTGCGGCGCCGCCCGCGATCGACTGGGAGCTGCTGCGCACGGCGGCGCGCGAGGCCATGGGCCGCGCGTACGCGCCGTACAGCAGGTTCCCGGTCGGCGCGGCCGCCCTGGTGGACGACGGCAGGGTGGTCACCGGCTGCAACGTCGAGAACGCCTCGTACGGGCTCGGGCTGTGCGCCGAGTGCGGGCTGGTGTCCGCGCTGCACTCCTCCGGCGGCGGCCGGCTGGTCGCCTTCACCTGCGTGGACGGCGCCGGTGAGCTGCTGATGCCGTGCGGGCGCTGCCGCCAACTGCTGTACGAGCACGGCGGGCCGGGGCTGCTGGTCGAACTGGCCTCGGGCGTGAAGCCGATGAGCGAGGTCCTGCCCGACGCGTTCGGGCCGGAGCGGCTCTAAGGGCCCGGTTGGCCCTAGCCGCAGCAATTGTTACGCGCGTAGAGTGTCGCGAGTGGGCCGGAACCCGGTCATCTCGCGACACTCTTCGCTTTTGAAACCCCTCTTGGAGCACGCATGGACGCCATCTCCGTCATCAGGACCAAGCGCGATCGCGGAGAGCTGAGCGACGCTCAGATCGACTGGGTCATCGACGCCTACACCCGCGGTGAGGTCGCCGACGAGCAGATGTCCGCGCTGGCGATGGCGATCCTGCTGAACGGGATGAAGCCGCGCGAGATCAGCCGCTGGACCGACGCCATGATCCGCTCCGGCGTCCGGATGGACTTCTCCTCGCTGCCGCTGCCCACCAGCGACAAGCACTCCACCGGCGGCGTCGGCGACAAGATCACCCTGCCGCTCGCCCCGCTGGTCGCCGCCTGCGGCGCCGCCGTCCCGCAGCTGTCCGGCCGCGGCCTCGGCCACACCGGCGGCACCCTGGACAAGCTGGAGTCCATCCCCGGCTGGCGCGCCCTGCTCTCCAACGAGGAGATGATGGACGTGCTGGGCTCCGCCGGCGCGGTGATCTGCGCGGCGGGCGACGGCCTCGCGCCGGCCGACAAGAAGCTGTACGCGCTGCGCGACGTCACCGGCACCGTCGAGGCCATCCCGCTGATCGCCTCCTCGATCATGTCGAAGAAGATCGCCGAGGGCACCGGCGCGCTGGTCCTGGACGTCAAGGTCGGCTCCGGCGCGTTCATGAAGAACCTGGACGACGCCCGCGAACTCGCCCGCACCATGGTCGGCCTGGGCACCACCGCCGGCGTCAACACCGTCGCGCTGCTCACCGACATGTCCACCCCGCTCGGCCTCACCGCGGGCAACGCGCTGGAGGTCCGGGAGTCCCTGGAGGTGCTCGCGGGCGGCGGCCCGGCCGACGTCGTCGAGCTGACCCTCGCGCTCGCCCGCGAGATGCTCGCCGCGGCCGGCGTGCAGGGCAAGGACCCGGCGGACGCGCTGCGCGACGGCTCCGCGATGGACCACTGGCGCCGCATGATCGCCGCCCAGGGCGGCGACGTCGACGCCCCGCTCCCGGTCGCCCGCGAGCAGCACGTCATCCCGGCGCCCGCCTCCGGCGTGCTCACCGCCCTGGACGCCTACGCGATCGGCGTCTGCGCCTGGCGCCTGGGCGCCGGCCGCGCCCGCAAGGAGGACCCGGTCCAGGCCGGCGCCGGCGTCGAGATGCACGCCAAGCCCGGCGACACCGTGGTGGCCGGCCAGCCCCTGCTGACCCTGCACACCGACACCCCGGAGCGCTTCGACTACGCCGTCGAGGCCCTGGCCGGCGGCGTCGAGGTCGCCCCGGCGGGCACCGCCTTCACCCCGAACCCGATCGTCCTCGACCGCATCGCCTGAGGGTCCTGAGGTCTGCTCACGTACGCCGGATCAGGCGTACGTGAGCAGACCGCTGGTGTCGAGCGTCCAGGGACCGACGGCGATCCTGTCGCCGAAGACGAACTTCTCCCGGGCCTCGTAGCCGGGTTCCGAGTGCACGATGCCCGTGCCCGTGCGGGGATCGACGAGCAGGTAGAACGGAATCCCCATGGCCGAGTAGTCGCGGACCTTGTCGTGGTAGTCGTTCTCGGGGTTCGACTTGGAGACGACTTCCACGACGAGCAGCACCTCGTGCGGGAGGACCGCCCGCTGCTCGCCCTCCAGGGTCGCCTCGGGGAACACCATCAGGTCCGGGTTGCGCAGTCGGCCGAGCCCCGCGTCCTGGAGATCCGCGCCGTGATACGCGATGTGACCGGGGTGGGTGGCCGACAACTGGGCGTTGATCTGTCGGGAGAGGCGCAGCACGGCGAGTTCGTGACGCTTCACGGGCGACATCATCATGACGATCTGGCCGTCGGCGATCTCGATCTTCCCTATCCCCGGCACCTTCGGCAGCTGATCCGCGATCTCGAGCAGCCTGGCGTACACAGCAGGATCGATGCTCATGTTCCGGAGTGTATCCGCGGCGGCTGTCAAGCGTTCGCGACCGTTCGGCGGGCCGCGTGGGCCCGGTGGGTGGCGTAGAGGGTGACGGCGGCGGCCAGGGCCATGGCGGCGAGCCCGACGGTGGCGGCGCCGGGCCAGCCGGTGGCGTGGTAGGCGTCGGCGCCGAGGGTGCCGCCGAGGCTGTTGCCGAGGTAGTAGGCGATCAGGTAGAGGGCGGAGGCCTGGGCGCGGCCCTCGGTGGCGGTGCGGCCGACCGAGGAGGAGGCGGTGGCGTGGCCGGCGAAGAAGCCGGCGGTGATCAGGACCAGGCCGAGCAGGGCGCAGACCAGGGACTCGGCGAGGGAGAGCAGCAGGCCGGCCGCGGTCACGCCGATGGAGACGTAGAGGGCGCCGCGCCGGCCGAGGCGGCCGGAGAGCCGGCCGGCGGCGGCGGAGGTGCCGGCGCCGACCAGGTAGACCACGAAGATCGAGGCGGCGATCGACTCCGGCAGGTGGAACGGCGCGGAGATCAGCCGGTAGCCGACGGTGTTGTAGACCGCCCCGAACACGGCCATGAACAGCATCCCGAGCGCGTACAGCCGCACCAGCAGCGGGTTGCGCAGGTGCCGTCCGACGGTCCGGGCGAGCGCGCGGGCGTCCACCGGGGCGGGGGTGAAGTGCCGGGCCGCGGGGATCAGCAGCCGGAAGGCGAGCGTGGCGAGCAGGGCGAGGACGGCGGAGGCGGCGAGGCCCCAGCGCCAGCCGAGTCCGGCGGCGGTCCAGCCGGAGAGCAGCCGGCCGCCCATCCCGCCGATGCTGTTGCCGGCCACGTACAGGCCCATCGCGGAGGGCAGCGCACTGGGGTGGACCTCCTCGGCGAGGTAGGCCATGGCGGTGGCGGGGAGCCCGGCGAGGGCGGCGCCCTGGAGGACCCGCAGGGTGACGAGGGCGGTGAGGTCCGGCGCGAAGGGCAGGGCGAGCGCGAGGGCGGAGGCGGCGAGGGTGGAGGCCGTCATCACCGCGGTGCGGCCGTACGTGTCGGAGAGCGCGCTGGCCGGGAGCAGCCCGAGGGCGAGGCCGAGGGTGGCGGCGGAGGCCGTCCAGCTGGCCTGGCCGGGGGTGAGGTCGAGGTCGGCCGAGAGGATCGGCAGCAGGCCCTGGGTGGAGTACAGCAGGACGAAGGTCGCGACCCCGGCGGCGAACAGGGCGAGGTTGGCGCGGCGGAAGCCGCGCTGGCCGGGGCGGTGGCGGTCGTCCGTGGTGGCGGTGGGATCGGAAGAGC
>NZ_JBIVVI010000115.1:0-12237 GCF_044757675.1 Kitasatospora sp. NPDC091257 | reverse complement strand
CCCTGGTGTCACCTGCGCCGACACCCCATGACACTCCCCGTCCCGGCGAGTGCCCGAAATCGGCCCGATCGAGGGAAAGGTCACACGGAATCCCCCTCCTGCGGCCCTGCGAACGGGCGCTAACCTGCGCACATGAAGGTCCCGCCCGAAGGGCTCCCCCTCGCAGCCGAGTTCCCGGCCGCGCACCGTGAGCAGTGGCAGCAGCTCGTCCAGGGCGTGCTGCGCAAGTCCGGTGCCGAGCCCGAGGACGGCCCCGCCGCCGAGCAGGCGCTCACCACCCGGCTCCAGGACGGGCTGAGCGCCCACCCGCTGTACACCGCCGAGGACACCGCCGCCGCCCCGGGCTACCCGGGCTTCCCGCCGTTCGTGCGCGGCAGCCGGCCGCAGGGCTCCGCCGTGGCCGGGTGGGACGTCCGCCAGCGGCACGCCGACCCGGACCGCCGGCGCACCAACGAGGCCGTGCTGGCCGACCTGGAGCACGGCGTGAGCTCGCTCTGGCTGGAACTCGGCGGCGCGGGCCTCCCGGTGGACGCCCTGCCCGAGGCACTGACCGGGGTGTACCTGGACCTGGCCGCCGTGGCGCTCGACGCCGGACCCGAATTCACCGACGCCGCCGAGCAGTTGTTCCGGCTGTACGAGGAGCGCGAGGTCTCCCCCGGCGCCGCCGCCGGCAACCTCGGCGCCGACCCGCTCGGCCTCCAGGCGCGCACCGGTCAGAGCGCCCGCACCGGGACGCTGCTCGCCGAGGCCACGACGCTGGCCGCCCGCTGCGCCGCCGGGTACCCCGGCCTGCGCGCGCTCACCGTGGACGCCCTCCCGTACCACGAGGCCGGTGCCTCCCCCGCCCAGGAGCTGGGCTGCTCCCTGGCCACCGGCGTCGCCTACCTGCGCGCGCTGACCGCCGCCGGGCTCTCCGTGGACGACGCGCTCGGCCAGCTGGAATTCCGCTACGCCGCGGACGGCGACCAGTTCCTCGGCATCGCCAAGTTCCGTGCCGCGCGCCGCCTCTGGGCCCGGGTCGCCGAGGTCTCGGGGGCCGGCGCGGCGGCCTCGGCGCAGCGTCAGCACGCCGTCACCTCCCGGGTGATGATGACCGCCCGCGACCCGTGGGTGAACATGCTGCGCACCACCATCGCCTGCCTGGCCGCCGGGGTCGGCGGCGCCGACTCCGTCACCGTGCTGCCCTTCGACAGCGCGCTCGGCCTGCCGGACGCCTTCGCCCGCCGGATCGCCCGCAACACCCAGGCGATCCTGCTGGAGGAGTCCCACCTGGCCCGGGTGATCGACCCGGCCGGCGGCTCCTGGTACGTCGAGCAGCTGACCGAGGAGCTCGCGCGGGCCGCCTGGGCCTGGTTCCAGGAGATCGAGCGGGCCGGCGGCCTGCGCGCCGCCCTGGAGGCCGGCCTCATCGGCGAGCGGATCGCCGCGACCTGGGCGGAGCGGTCCGTGCGGCTCGCCAAGCGGCGCGAACCGATCACCGGCGTCAGCGAGTTCCCGCACCTGGACGAGCAGCCGCTGGTCCGCGAACCGGCCCCGGCCGCGCCCGGCGGCGGGCTGCCGCGGGTGCGCCGCGCCGAGGCCTACGAGGCGCTGCGGGACCGCTCGGACGCCCGGGTCGCCGTCGACGGCGCCCGCCCGGCCCTCTTCCTCGCCTCGATCGGCAACGCCTCCGCGCACACCGCGCGCACCACCTTCGCCGCCAACCTGTTCCAGGCGGGCGGCATCGCGACGGCCTCGGCCGAGTCCGTCGACCCGGCGGCCTTCGCCGAGGCGTTCCGGGCCTCCGGCGCCACCGTCGCCTGCCTCTGCTCCAGCGACGCGCTGTACGCCGAGCACGCCTCGCCCGTGGCCGAGGCGCTCAAGGCGGCCGGCGCCAGGCGGGTGCTGCTCGCCGGACGGCTCGGCGAACTCCCCTCCGGAGTGGACGAGTTCATCTTCGCGGGGGGCGACGCGATTGCCGTCCTGACCTCCCTCCTCGACCAGATCACCGGTGCGGACGGCACCGACGAGACCAAGGTGGCGGCCCGATGATCCCCGACTTCACCGGCATCGGGCTGGACGGCGGCGCGGGCATCGCCGACGGCGCCGTCAGTGACGACCAGTGGCAGGCCGCCTGGCGGCAGTCCACCGGCAAGGACGTCGACGAGCTGCTCTGGGACACCCCCGAGGGCATCGGCGTCAAGCCGTTGTACACCGGCGCCGACCTGGCCGGCCTGGACTTCCTGGAGACCTACCCGGGCATCGCCCCGTACCTGCGCGGGCCCTACCCGACCATGTACGTCAACCAGCCCTGGACCGTCCGCCAGTACGCGGGCTTCTCCACCGCCGAGGAGTCCAACGCCTTCTACCGCCGCAACCTCGCGGCCGGCCAGAAGGGCCTGTCGGTCGCCTTCGACCTGCCGACCCACCGCGGCTACGACAGCGACCACCCGCGCGTCACCGGCGACGTCGGCATGGCGGGCGTCGCCATCGACTCGATCTACGACATGCGCCAGCTGTTCGACGGCATCCCGCTGGACAAGATGTCCGTGTCGATGACCATGAACGGCGCCGTGCTGCCGGTCCTCGCGCTGTACATCGTCGCGGCCGAGGAGCAGGGCGTACCGCCCGAGAAGCTCGCGGGGACCATCCAGAACGACATCCTCAAGGAGTTCATGGTCCGCAACACCTACATCTACCCGCCGCAGCCGTCGATGCGGATCATCTCGGACATCTTCGCGTACACCTCGCAGAAGATGCCCCGGTACAACTCGATCTCCATCTCCGGCTACCACATCCAGGAGGCCGGTGCGACGGCCGACCTGGAGCTCGCCTACGCCCTCGCCGACGGCGTGGAGTACCTGCGCGCGGGCCTGGACGTGGGCCTGGACGTGGACGCCTTCGCGCCGCGGCTGTCGTTCTTCTGGGCGATCGGCATGAACTTCTTCATGGAGGTCGCCAAGCTGCGCGCGGCCCGGCTGCTGTGGGCCAAACTGGTCAAGCAGTTCGACCCGAAGAACCCCAAGTCCCTTTCACTGCGCACCCATTCGCAGACCTCGGGCTGGTCGCTCACCGCCCAGGACGTGTTCAACAACGTCACCCGCACCTGCGTGGAGGCGATGGCGGCGACCCAGGGCCACACCCAGTCGCTGCACACCAACGCCCTGGACGAGGCACTCGCCCTGCCCACCGACTTCTCCGCCCGCATCGCCCGCAACACCCAGCTGCTGCTCCAGCAGGAGTCGGGCACCTGCCGGGTGATCGACCCGTGGGGAGGCTCCGCGTACGTCGAGAAGCTGACCCACGACCTCGCCGCGAGAGCCTGGGAGCACATCCAGGAGGTCGAGGCGGCCGGCGGCATGGCCAAGGCCATCGACGCGGGCATCCCCAAGCTGCGCGTCGAGGAGGCCGCCGCCCGCACCCAGGCGCGGATCGACTCCGGCCGCCAGCCGGTGATCGGCGTCAACAAGTACCGGGTGGAGAACGACGAGCAGATCGACGTGCTCAAGGTCGACAACTCCTCGGTGCGCGCCCGCCAGATCGAGAAGCTGCGCCGGCTGCGCGAGGAGCGCGACGAGACCGCGTGCCAGGATGCGCTGCGCGCGCTGACGGCGGCCGCCGAGGCCGGTCCGCGGCGCGGCGGCTCGCTGGACGGCAACCTGCTGCACCTGGCCGTCAACGCGGCCCGCGCCAAGGCCACCGTCGGCGAGATCTCGGACGCCCTGGAGAAGGTGTACGGCCGCCACTCCGGCCAGATCCGTACCATCTCGGGTGTGTACCGAGACGAAGCGGGCCCGTCGGCCTCCCTCCAGCGCACCCGCGACCTGGTCGAGCGGTTCGAGCGGGCCGAGGGCCGCCGACCGCGCATCCTGGTCGCCAAGATGGGGCAGGACGGCCACGACCGCGGCCAGAAGGTGATCGCCACCGCCTTCGCCGACCTCGGCTTCACGGTGGACGTCGGCCCGCTGTTCCAGACCCCGGCCGAGGTCGCCCGCCAGGCCGTCGAGGCGGACGTCCACATCGTCGGCGTGTCGTCGCTGGCCGCCGGGCACCTGACCCTGGTGCCCGCGCTGCGCGCCGAACTCGCGGCGGCGGGACGGGAGGACATCACCATCGTGGTGGGCGGGGTCATCCCGCCGCAGGACTTCGACGCCCTGTACGAGGCCGGCGCGGCGGCGGTCTTCCCGCCGGGAACGGTCATCCCGGACGCGGCGTACGACCTGCTGAAGTCCCTGGCGGCCGATCTCGGCCACGAGCTGTGATCGCCTGATCCCATGCCTCCGCGGACGATCGACCTCGACAGCTACGTGACGGGTGTCCTGGACGGCTCGCGCGCCTGGATCGCGCGCGCCGTCACCCTCGTCGAGTCCTCCCGGCCCGACCACCGCGTGCTCGCGCAGCAGCTGCTCCAGCGGCTGCTGCCGCACGCGGGCGGCGCCGTCCGGGTGGGCATCACCGGGGTGCCCGGTGTCGGCAAGTCGACCTTCATCGACTCCTTCGGCACCATGCTCACGGGTCAGGGCCACCGGGTCGCGGTCCTCGCCGTCGACCCGACGTCCAGCCGGACGGGCGGCTCCATCCTCGGCGACAAGACCCGGATGGAGCGCCTCGCCGTCGACCCCGCCGCATTCGTCCGGCCGTCCCCGACCTCGGGGACGCTCGGCGGGGTCGCCAAGGCCACCCGGGAGTCCATGGTGGTGATGGAGGCGGCGGGCTACGACGTCGTCCTCATCGAGACGGTGGGCGTCGGACAGTCCGAGACGGCGGTGGCGGGGATGGTCGACACCTTCCTGCTGCTCAGCCTGGCACGGACCGGCGACCAGCTCCAGGGCATCAAGAAGGGCGTGCTGGAGCTCGCGGACGTCATCGCCGTCAACAAGGCGGACGGCCCGCACGAGACCGACGCCAAGGCGGCCGCCCGCGAACTCGCGGGCGCGTTGCGGCTGCTGCAGCCGCCGGACGCCGCCTGGACGCCGCCCGTACTGACCTGCAGCGGCCGCGACGGCGCCGGCCTGGACGTCCTGTGGGAGCGGCTGCAGCAGCACCGCAAGGTGCTGGACGCGACGGGGGCTCTGGCGGCGAAGCGCAGGGAACAGCAGGTCGAGTGGGTCTGGGCGATGGTCCACGACCAGCTCTACGCCCGGTTGCACGAGAATTCGGAAGTGCGGCGCCTGACCCCCGAGTTGGAGACTCAGGTCCGCGCCGGCACCCTTCCGGCGGGACTGGCGGCGCAGCGGATCCTGGACGCCTTCTTCGGCTGACTCAGAGCGTGCAAGTCGAGCGCCGTGCCCCCCCCCTGCGTGGGGCACGGCGCTTCGTCCGTTGCGGGGTACTCGAACCACACCACCTTGCCCGTCGCCGTCGGGTGCCACCCCCACGCGGCCGCCAGCGCCTCCACGAGCAGCAGACCCCGCCCGTTCGTCGCCTCCTCCCCGGAGCACTCCCGGCCCGGCAGCCCCACACCCCGGTCGGCCACCTCCACCCGCACCCGCCCGCCGCGCCGGAGGACGGTGACGACACATCGGTCCTCCGTGTGCACCAACGCGTTGGCGATCACCTCACTCGCGCACAACTCAAGTTCCTCAAGGGCGACTTCGGAGAGCGACACGCCCCACTCCCGCACGATCGCCACCACCAACCGCCGCGCCCCCGGCACGGCGCCGGGCCCCGGCGGCTCCCCCCACTCCATCGGGACAGGAAACCGGGCATTGCTCAATGGACTGATCACCACGTGCACACTCCAAGCCAGCCAGGCGTACAACTGCCAGCGAATGGCCACTCGTCGGTGTCTCAACAGTCGCCGAGACACCGACACACAGCCAATTCCTCACGTTCAGTAAACGATCCATCACAATCATGAGACCATCGATCATGCGGTGTTCGCATATGGATATGCGAGCACCGCATCAGGCCTCTTCAGTTGGTGCGGTATTGCTCGTAGCCTTGGGTGGAGTGTTGAACTGGAATTCAGAGGTCATCCGGGAAGCATCTCGGGCGAGGGACTACGGCAAGATCATCGAGCTGACTCGAACCCACCAGCGCATGACGCAGGCGCAGCTGGGCCGGACGTGCGGGATGTCGCAGTCGGCTATCTCCCGACTGGAGAAACGAGGCGCCCACCCCTACGCCATGGACATCCTGCTGAGGGTCTCGCAGCACCTGGGAATCCCAGCAGCCCTCCTCGGACTCGCCGAATCCCCGGCCCGAGTACGAATCGGAACTGAGAGCGTGGATAGGCGTCAATTCTTCGGAGCGGCCGCAGCAGTTGCCGTATCGCCCGCGCTGGCCACCGCCATCGACTGTGCAGACAAGGCCGAGCAGCGGGCCTCCTCGCTTCGGCTTGTCACGACGTCCTACCGTCGCTTGGACGGATCGACGCTCTCCCGCGAGCTCGCGGAGGCTGTCCGACCACATCTACGGCTGATCCAGGGCCTCATTGGTGCAGCCCCGACCGATGCTCATCGGATCAGGCTCGCCGCCGTCGCGAGCGAGGCAGCGAGCCTGGCTGCTTGGCTGGCCTGGGACACAGGAGACAACGGATCAGCACGCTCGTTCTACGGAGCGGCCATCAAGGCCGCTCGGTCGGGAGCGAATCCCCTCCTTGCCGCTTATCAGATGGGGAGCCTTGCACAATTCGAGGCCCACGCCGGCAATGGAGCCATAGCACTCGGCCTCACAAAGCGAGCCCGCGGATTCCTGGATCCCGAGTCCCCCACCCTTGCCGACGCATGGCTGTCAGCTGTGGAGGCGCTCGGACACGCAGCCTCAGGCGATCAGCGCAGTTGCGACCGCGCACTGACGCTCAGCCGAGCTGGTGCCAATGCCAGCAATCACGGACAACCTCCGCCTTGGCCATGGGTATTCACGTTCGATGAGGCCAAGGTCGCCGGCTTCAGGGTGGCATGTGGCGCCAGTCTCGGACTCCCCAGGTGGGTCTCGGACAGCGCTGGACCTGCCCTCGCCACTGGTCACGCGAAGCAGCGTGCGCTCCTGATGCTGGACCTCGCGGCAGGACGGCTTGCCGCAGGGCAGATCGAAGCAGCATTTGCGCTCGCGGCAGAAGCTCTGAAGACCGGCCTCCAGTACCGTTCAGGGCGAATCATCGAGCGGAGCCGCGCACTTCGACGGTCGCTCAGCACCTCCTCGCTACCCAAGGTCGTGAGGGAGTTCGATGACCGTCTCCACGGCGTCTACCTCTAGGAAAGGACAGCTATGCGAATCGGGATCACGGGGCACCGAGGGCTGACGGCCGAACTGGAGGCGCAGGTCCGGCAACTCCTCGAAGACGCCCTCCCGAGCGAGGACCCCTCCACCCTCACCGTCGTGTCCTGCATCGCGGACGGGCCGGACTCGTGGTTGGCGGAGCTCGCACTCAAGCGCGGAGGACGGCTGGAGGTCATCGTCCCGGCGGACCAGTACCGGGACGGGCTTCCGGCGCGGCATCACCCCGTCTACGACCGCCTGTTCAACTCTGCCACCGCCGTACACCGCACCGGCCACCTGGAGTCCGACGAGACCGCCCACCTGGCCGGCGGTGAACTCCTCATCGACCACATCGACAAGCTCGTCGCCGTCTGGGACGGCCTACCGGCCCGCGGCCAGGGCGGCACGGCGGACGTGGTCGCACACGCTCGCCGGCGCGGCGTGCCGGTCGAGCTGCTCTGGCCGAAGGGCGCGCACCGGTAGCGGCGGTCAGGCGGGACGGACCGCCGCTACGGCGTCGGTGTACAACCCGGTGGTCAAGTCCCCCTCCTCCACGCCGAGTTCCTCCAGCACCGCACGGACCGCGGCGAGCGCCGATCCGAGATCGGCCTCGCCCACGGCTGCGGTCTCCACCTCGATGAACGTGGCGTCCCCCAGCTCGGGCACGCGCACGAGCGTCGCGAGCAGCCGCCGGCCCCCACGGCCGAACTCGTAGTTGCGGCAACGCTTCTCGAACGCGATGCGCGGCACGAAGCCCAGCCCCCGGACGATCTCGTGCAACGCAGCGGCATCCTCGACCCTGGTCTCGGCCTCCGGCTTCGACCCGGACTCCTCGTCCACCCGGGCGCCCTTGTACGTCAGCACGGTGCGGGTGTCGTCCTGGCCGTGCACGGTACGGATCCGCAGCTCACGGTCGGCGCCCATCAGGCTGCCGTCCGGCGCGTCGTAGTACGTGTCCCGGTAGACCTCGGCACGGCCGATGCCGTACCGCTCCTCCAACTGCTTGAGCACGCCTTCCGGATCCCGCACGACCGCCTTGAGCTCCGCTTCGATCGCCATCCCAGCTCCCTCCGTCAGATCACACGCTCACCGCTGTCCACCATGGCATCGAACTGCCGGCACCAGCCCCGGTACAAGGGACCGTGCGGAGCGGGCAGCACCTTGTAGGTTGCCGACTGGTGTCCTTCCCAATCCGCGTCGAAGGATCCCACGAAGAGCGTGCGATCCAGCCTGATGACCCGCCACACCGGCACCGTCCGGTACAGGTACACCTCGACCCGCGCGCAGTCGGAAAGCTCCCGAAGTCGAGCTTCCGCGAGTCGGATGCCCCCGGCGAGCGAGGCGGTGGATTCTCCGATCTCGGCAGCTCGGCGCTCAGCGGCCGGCGATTCCGGATCAAGGAGCAGCACCCGTAGACGGGGGGCCGGGCCACCATCGCGGTCCAGATGCTGGCGGAGCAAGGAGTCCCGCAAGGCAAGGAGACCAAGACCGCGTACGGCCAGGACGTCCAGTTCGGCTGCCGATCTCGCCGCCCGTTGGATCTCGGCGGACGCCGATGCCTGGTCGCTGTACACACGGACGATCTCGGGAAAGGCTGCCAGGTCGAAGGCAGATCCGGGTGTACGTCGGCCGTCCGAGCGTGGCGCCAGCCCGAGGAGTCGCCGCGCATCATCGGGAAGGTTGAGCCCGTCGGCGATTCGCTCGAAGACGTCCAACTTCGTCACCAGCCGACGGCCGTTGAGGATCTCATTCACCCGGCCTTGCGTCATCCCCACCTGGACCGCCAATCGGGCCTGACTCGCACCGCTGTGGTGCTGCACGTAGCGGAACAGGGCGGCCACGTCGCGATCCCCCAAGGCACACCGAACCTGCTCGTTCTGCCAGGCAAGGTCAGCGAGCCTGATCGGTTCGAGTGCTGTGCCCATGAGGCGAACCTCTCGTCAGTCGATCCATCCCACAGTGAGATTACCGCTTGGGTATCGGCACTCACGTTCAGTGACACGATCCTTCATGTGTGACCTGCCAAGGAGCCCCCAGTGGCACTGAGGCGAACTCCGCTGTCCCACAACGGTCATGGCACACCAGCCCCACGAACGACAGGATCAGGCGCATGACCACTCCGTTTCCCAAGCCCCCGCGTCCCCCCGCGCCGCCGGGGCCCGGGCCGGACATGCCGGTGAGCGGACCGGCCGACAGCAGCACCACGACGACCATCACGACCAGGTAGGAGAATCCCATGGGATGGGGCCTCGGTAAGGACGGCAGCTCCGGCGGCGGTACCGGTGCCAACGACGGCGGTCAGGGCAAGCACGCGGGCAACAAGGACTTCAACACCACCCCGCAGAACCAGGACCACCAGTCCGGAAAGTCCGACAGCAAGCACGGCAAGGACAAGGACGACGACCGCAAGTGACCGACAGCCGGAACAACCTGGAGCAGGTCGGCACCGCCGGCCTGCTCCAGGCCGTCTCCCACCACCTGGGCCATGACATGGCCCCCGAGTGGCGCAAAGCCGCCGAAGCGACTCCGCGCCACCGTTTCCTTCCCGACCGGATCTGGCTGAGCAGCGACGGCGACGAGTTCGCGCTCTGCGATCGCGGGCACGATCCCGAACGGTGGTTCGCCGCCGCCTACGCGGACGGCCCCGTGGTGACGCAGATCAACGACGGGCAGGAGGTGGACGACCTGTCCGACGCCCTTCCGTCCTCCTCGGCCTCTGCTCCGTCGATCGTCTTCCAGATGCTCGAACTCCTCGGCCTCGAACCAGGAATGAGAATCCTCGAAATCGGCACCGGCACGGGGTTCAACGCGGCGCTCCTCTCCCACCGGCTGGGCGACGTCAACGTGACCACGATCGAGATCGACCCGGATGTCGCAGAACTCGCCCGTGCCAACCTCACGGCCAACGGCTACGCGCCGACCTTGATCTGTGGCGACGGGAGCCAGGGCTGGGACGCCGGCGCGCCGTACGACCGTGTGATGGCCACCTGTTCGGTGCGAGAGGTTCCCTATTCCTGGATCAACCAGTGCAGGCCCGGCGGAGTCGTCCTCACTCCCTGGTGCGACGACTGGAGTCACGGTGGGCTGCTCCGCCTGACCGTCACCGACGACGGGACGGCCACCGGCCGCTACTCCCCCGACAGCGCTTTCATGCTGATGCGCACCCAGCGCCTCGACCTCCGCCTCTTCCGCGACGTCGTCCTGGACGAGCACGTACCGACGGAGTCCACGACCACCCTCGACCCGTGGGCCGTCGCCGATTCCGCCTTCGAAACGCAGTTCGCCCTCGGCCACCGCCTCGGCGACCTCTGGTACGCCTGGCACCACGACCCGGAGGTCGAGGGCGTGGCGACCCGCCTCTGGGTGGCCACGACCGACGGCGACTCCTGGGCGGCCGTCGACTGGGACGGCGCCGAGAACACCGCGCACTACACCGTGTGGCAGCACGGCCCGCGCCGGCTCTGGGAAGAGGTCGAAGCCGCTCACCGGTGGTGGCTCGACAACGACCGCCCCGGGCCGGACCGGCTCGGCTTGACCGTCACGCCCGAGGGGCACACCGCCTGGCTCGACCACCCGGCGAACGGGTGGCCCTTGGGAAGGCCCTCGTGACGCCGGAGCGCGGTGCCCCACCTGTCCGTGGGGCACCGCGCTCCGTGTTCTCCGGAGAGTCCGGGCTCGGCCCGGAGGCTCGGTCCGGGCCGAGCGGCCCGGCTGTCAGGAGTACGCGCCCGTCAACACTGCGCGAATGAGCAACGCGAAGGAGGCCGTGCCGTCGTGTCGCAGACAAGTCCCGCTCAGCCCCGGCGGACGGCCTGGCGGGTGCGGCGGGCGAGGCGGTGGGCGCGTTGGAGGGCGACGAAGGCGGGCATGGAGTCGGCCTGGGTGAGGCGGTACTTGAGGCGGAGCTGGGGGCTGAGGCCGGCCTGGGCCTCGGGGCCGATGGCCCGGAGGAGGCGGGTGACGTGCTGCTGGTAGGCGGCGCGGTAGGCGCGGTCGCCGTCGGGGACGGTCCAGAAGAACATCGGGATCTCCTCGACCAGGCAGTTGCGGTCGTAGGCGCGCAGGTGGTCGGCGAAGACGGGTTCGGGGCGGGCGACGAGCCACTCGCGGACGAGTTCCATCGAGCGGACCCGGTCGACGACGCCTCGCGGGTCGGTCTTCTTCTGGGTGATGGAGAGGTCGCCGTCCTCGCGCACGCGCCAGTGGTAGATCGGGTCGGTGAGGACGTCGACGCGTTCGGCGAGGAAGTGGTGGGGCACGCTGACCGGGGCGTCCTCGTACAGGATGCCCTCGGGGTACAGGATGCCCGCGCCGTCGAAGAAGGAGCGCCGGTAGACCTTGTTCCAGGCGGTGCGGTCGGTGACCAGGGCGGGCAGTTCGCTGACGTGGGTGCGCAGCCGGGTCTCGTGGAACGGGCGGCGGTGTGCGTGGGAGGGGCTGAGGCCGGTGGTGCGCAGGCGCAGCGCGTTGCCGGCGGCGAAGTCGGAGCCGGTCTCGTCGAGGGTGCCGATCATCAGCTGGTAGGCGTGCGGCGGCAGGGTGTCGTCGCTGTCGACGAAGGCCAGGTACTCGGTGCCGGGGGTGAGGTGGCGCCAGCCGGTGTTGCGGGCGGCGCCGAGGCCCTGGTTCCGCTGCCGGACCAGTCGGAAGCGCGGGTCCCGTTCGGCGTACTCCTCGGCGATGGCGGGGCCGTCGTCGGTCGAGCCGTCGTCGACCAGGACGCACTCGAAGTCCTCGAACGTCTGGGCCGCGATCGAGTCCAGGCACTCCCCGAGGTAGCGCTCGACGTTGTAGATCGGGACGACGAGGGAGAGACGGGGGGCCATCGCACGGCCTTTCGCTCAGGAGCGGACGGGCCGGGCGGCCGTCGACCGCCGGTCACCGACAGTGGCCCGAGCATACGGACCGTATGCGACCCGTGGGCGAACGCCGGGTTGAATCGAGCGAGCGGATCGGTGCATCCATCGGTCCGTCGGCCGTCTCCGACGGCGACCCGCCCGCACGGGCGGCCCCTTGGGGCGCAAGGGGAAGGCCCCGGACCGCCCGACCGGTCCG
>NZ_JBIVVI010000114.1:0-12242 GCF_044757675.1 Kitasatospora sp. NPDC091257 | reverse complement strand
GCCTTCTGGCAGAACGTCGCCCAGGGCTCCCTGCTGGTCGCCGCCGTCGTCATCCAGCAGCGCCGCAACCGCGAGCGGGCGGTCGGACTGCCCGCGTAGCCCCCGAACCGGCCCGCCCTTCGTCCGAAGGGCGGGCCCACAGCACCATCGCCCACCTCCCCCACCCCGCGCGATCTCCCCACCTTGGAGCTCTCGATGTCCCTCGCTTCCGCACCGTCGGGCCGTCCGGACCCGACGGCGGTCGGTTCCGCGCAGCCGTCCGCGCCGCCCGCCCGCCCGCGCCGGCGGCGCCTCGCCACGGCGCTGAGTGCCACGATGATCGTCACCGGAACACTGACGGTGACGGCCGTCAGCACCCCGACCCCTGCCGAGGCGGTGGTCCCGCCCGGCGCGAACGGCACAACGGCGCCGCCGATGGGCTGGAACTCCTGGTACTTCTACAACAACGACTACTCCGCACAGGACATCGCCGACCAGGCGGCCGGACTCGCGACGCCCAACGCGAACCTCGGGCTCAACGGCTCCGGCCTGCACAAGAGCCTCGCCGACCTCGGCTACCGTGGCGTCAGCCTCGACGGCGGCTGGTGGACCCAGAGCGGCACCGGGCGCGACGCCAACGGCGTCATGGTCCCCAGGCCCGGCTTCCTGACCGGCGCCCGGACCAAGGCCGTCACGCTGTCCAACGGCACCACCGTCCCCACGCGCGCGTTGAACACCATGAAGGACCTCACCGACTACGTGCACGCCCTCGGCCTGCAGGCGGGCATGTACACCGACACCGGTGCCGCCGGCTGCGGTGGCCAGCACGGCAGCGGCGGCAACGAGGCCAAGGACGTGACCACGTTCGCGGACTGGGACTTCGACTGGGTGAAGGTCGACCACTGCGGCGGCATCCCGTCCGGCTACAGCACGGTCATGGCGGACTACAAGGCCTGGGGCGGCCTGACGGCCAACGCGAAGACCTCCACCGGGGTGGCGCACCCCCTGGCGCTGGAGATCTGCGAGTGGGGCTCGGGCGCTCCGGACGGCCCGTGGATGTGGGGTGGTTCGGCGGCCCGCACCTGGCGCAACGGGCGCGACATCACCGGCAACGCCGGCTACGGGACGACGTCCAACGGCGGCTCGACGTGGATCAACTGGGCTCAGGTCTCCGAGAGTTTCAACCTGAACGACCACCCCAGCAGCGAAGCCGCCGGCCAGTACAACGACCCGGACTACCTGCTGATCGGGCCCGGCTTCGGCAACAACCCGAGCACCGGGCAGCAGCAGACCCACGGCACGTCCGGCCCCCTCTGGGGTCTCACCCCGGACGAGCAGCAGTCCTACTTCGGGATGTGGGCCATCCAGGGCGCGCCGCTCGTGCTGGCCACCGACACCCCCAACCTGACCGCGGCGACCGCGGCCATCGTCGGCAACGAGTCCGTGATCGCCGTCGACCAGGACAGCGCCGTCCACCAGGGGCAGAAGGTCCTGGACAACGGCAGCGTCCAGGTCTGGTCCAAGCAGCTTGCGGCCTCCGGCACCCGGGCCGTCCTACTGGTGAACCGCAGCAGCACCTCTCAGCACTACTCGTTCACCACGCAGAACCTCGGCCTGAACGGCACCGCCTCGGTGCAGAACCTCTACACCGGCGCGAGCCTGGGCACCGTCAGCTCGACCGGCTCGCAGAACTTCACCCTGGCCCCCCACCAGTCCGTGATGCTCAAGCTCACCGGCGCCACCGAACAGAAGCCGGAGACGGTCCTCGTTCCGACCGCGTCGGGCGTGAGCCAGAAGACCTGGAACGGCAGCACCTGGTCGGCCTGGCAGACCCTGGCGCTGGGCACCGCCGGCTCCACCGGCCCCGGATCGATCAAGGGCGAGCCCGCCGTCGTCTCCAGCCCGGGCGGCACCGACGTGTTCGTCCGGGGCGCGGACAACGCGCTGTGGCAGAACACCTACAAGAACGGCGCCTGGGGCAGCTGGACCAGCCTCGGCGGCACCCTCACCGCCAGCCCCACCGCGGCGAGCCTCGGACGTGACCGCATCGACGTGTTCATCCGCGACGCCGACGGCAAGGTGTACCAGAAGACCTTCCAGCAGACGCCCGGCGCGAACGACCTTCCGGCCTACTACTACGGCGTCAACTGGACCAGCAGTTGGGCGTACCTGGACGCACCCGACTCGACCACCATCGTCGGCGCCCCCACGGCGGTGGCCTCGCTCAACCGGATCGACGTCTTCGCCCGCGGCACCGACAACGCGCTGTGGCAGAAGAGCTACGTCAAC
Source organism: Kitasatospora sp. NPDC091257 (assembly GCF_044757675.1). Lineage (NCBI taxonomy): Bacteria > Bacillati > Actinomycetota > Actinomycetes > Kitasatosporales > Streptomycetaceae > Kitasatospora > Kitasatospora sp. NPDC091257. The sequence continues at coordinate 9,974 of NZ_JBIVVI010000114.1, read as the reverse complement.
GGTGAGTGGACGGGCTGGACCAGCCACGGCGGCACGCTCTCCTCGTCGCCGACAGCGGTCAGCGGCGGCCCCGGCCAGATCGAGGTGTTCGCCGCTCTGGCGCCCAACAACAGTGTCGGCCAGCTCAGCTGGACCGCCGCAGGCGGCTGGTCGCCCTCCTGGTACGACCTCGGCCGCGCCGTCGTCGGTGCCCCGACCGCGACACAGGTGGGCACCCGGGTCAACCTCTACGCCCGCGCCACCGACAACACCCTGTGGCAGTGGTACCGGATCGGCACCGGACCGTCCGGAACCTGGCAGCAACTGGACAGCACCCTGGCGCTGACCGGTAGCCCCGCAGCGGCCGGCCACCTCTAGGCAGGACCGTCACCTCCTGGCACGGTCGGCTCGGTGGCCCGTCGCGCTCCTCGGAGCTCGACGGGCCACCGGCTCAGCGCTCGAACGGAGGCGGCCTGTGGCCGGGGACCCTGGCTCAGGGCTTGCAGAGAAGTAACCTGTAGCTTCCGGGGTTCTGGCTCGTTGGTGTGCCATGAGGACATCGCGAGGGCAACAGACTTTGCTTCAGGCCAAGTTCGAGGCGATCATGCCGCATCTGGATGAGCGCCAGCGGCGCCTGTCGATGGGGGCGGAGGCCCGGTCGATCGGGCATGGGGCCGACCGGAGCCGATCGACAGCGAACGACGACGACACGAGCGGCGGTTGACACCGATCGCGCGTCGTCGTGCACCACCGCTGCCCGCCGCCCCGGAGACCGCGGCACATCCAGAGCAGCTCCCCTCAGACCGGCCTGGCCCTCGACAGCACGGGGATCGCCACCGGCGCGACCGCGACGGCCAAGGCGCCCAGCAGCGCGAACTCCCAGTCCTGGCACCTATCGCCTGAGCGACCCGCCCTCCATCCCGCCGGGCCGGTACGGAGACTCTCGTACCCGCCCGGTGGCTCATAAGGCCTGTCCGACAATTGATCTTCTCGCGTTCGCCGATGGACCGGGCCCAGCCGCGGCGCCGCACGCCGCTGAGCGCGGTGGCGGTGAAGCGGGCGCCCTGCAGGCCACGGTGGAGGCGCTCGGCCTCCTCCCACGCGAGCAGGATCTGCGCGGCAGCGCCGGCTTTCATGGGCAGGGTCGTGCCGACGGGGACAGCGCCGCGAAGGCCGGAAAGCCGCTCGGCGGCGGCCGCGCAGATGCGATTCTCGCCCTGGCGGCGGGAGAGCTGAGCGCTCCCACCGGTGACATCACGCAGGTGGGTCAGGGCCGGGCCGGCGGCGGCGACCAGTCCGGCGGGGCCGGCCTCCAAGGCGCCGAGGATCGAGGTGGCCTTGTCGAGCACGCCGACGCCGCTCGTGCTTTTCATGATGGGGTACTACAGTCTCAAGCCCCGCGAGCGACAGGCGGGTTGCGCTCGCGGAGGCTCCGGGCGGGAGGGGGCGACGGTCAGCGGGAATCAGGCCGACGGAAGGAAATACGGGAATCCCCGGACGACCCGCCCCCGAAGGCCCGTTCAGAGCAGCGTGGGCGCGTGGAAGGTGCCGAGGGCGCCGGAGGCGAGGTCCCGGTCCAGCCAGTAGCGGCGCGGTTCGGCGAGCGTCACGTAGACGCTGACCGCCAGGATGCCCGGGATCTCGGCGAGCTCCTCGTCGATGAAGGCCGCCAGGGCGGAGCGGTCGGTGACCAGGCCGGTGCACAGGACGGACAGGTCGCTGGCGACGTGTACGGCGAGGCGGGTCTGGGGCAGCTGGTCGAGGCGCCGCATGACCTCGGGGGTCCCACCGGGGGCGACCCGCAGGCGGAGCATGAACGGGGTCCGGAAGCCGAGCCATTCCGACACGATCTCCAGGCGCGGTTTGACCCAGCGCTCGTCCAGGACCCGGCGCACCACCCGGTGTGCGGTGGAGGTGGGCAGGGCGGCGGCGCGGGCGATGCTCGCGGCGGAGGCCCGGCCGTCCTGGATCAGTTGCGTGACGACGCTGCGCTCGGCATCACTGAGGGGCTTGGCGGGCGGGTTGGCCGTCGCGGTGCCCTCCGGGCCGACCCCGGCGAGTTCCAGCAGGCCGGCGCGCTCGGCGTCGGTGAGGAACTGCGGGTCCCAGGTGGCGCCCCGGCGCAGGGTGCTGAGCGCGGGCAGGGCGTTGACGCGGCGGACACCGGGGATCGAGAAAAGCCGGTCGATCGCCTCGCTGGTGGCCGCCTCGGACGGGGCGTGAATCACGGCGTAGAGGGGGTAGTCGCCGGAGATCTGCGCCAGCCGCTGGACGTGGGGGAGGTCACGGAGCCGCTCCAGGACCGCCAGCGGGGTTTCGCCGGTGGTGTCCAGGAAGACGTGGACCGGCATCGCCGTGGAGTGCAGGCCCCAGTCGGCCTGGCCGACCACGCGCACCATGCGGGCCTTGTGCAGCCGATCGTAGCGGCGTTTGAGGGTGCCGGCGTCGGCGGACAGGATCGCGCCGATGTCGTCCCAGGTGGCCCGGGGGGCTACGTGCAGCGCCCCGATCAGGCGCCGGTCGAGCTCGTCGAGGAGAGGCCCAGTCATGTTTCCGTACCTTAGACTGCCAGTTGATCCCATCGTGACAGAGAAGATCTAGCAAATCTCTCACTTGGATGCCATTGTTTGCGAAAACGTCCCTCAGCAGTGCCGAAAGGGTAGCCATGAGTGCCACCACGACCGAGTCGCGGGAGACCGAGCCCGGCTCGCCATCCATGCGCGCCATGAACCGCGCGATGGCGGCGATCGAGAAGGCCGGCAACCGGCTGCCCGACCCGTTCTGGCTGTTCTGGGGCCTCGCGGCAGTCGTCGCCGTACTCAGCGCCGTCCTGGCCGCCGAGCACGTCGGCGCCGTGCTCCCGGGGACGCACAAGACCATCGAGGTGCAGAGCCTGCTCAGCGCGGACGGGTTCAACCTCGTCGTCGGACACGCCGTCGAGAACTTCGCGAACTTCCCGCCGCTGTCGACGGTCCTCATCGTGATGTTCGGCATCGTCGTCGCCGAGAAGAGCGGGCTGTTCGAGACACTTCTACGGCGCCTGGTCGCGCGGGCGTCGGGCCGCTACCTGACCTTCGCGCTGGCGCTGACCGCGATGGTCAGCCACGTCGCCGGCGACGCCGCGTACGTGACCCTGATCCCGCTCGGCGCGGCGCTGTACCGGGCCGCCGGCCGCAGTCCGGTCCTCGGCTGCGTCGTCGCCTACGTGTCGGTCTCCGCGGGCTTCAACGCCTCCCCGGTCCTCACCACGACCGATGTGCTGCTGTCGTCGATGTCCACGGCCGCCACCCACGTCATCGACCCGCACGCGGTGGTGACCCCGGTGTCGAACTACTGGTTCGGGCTCGCGTCGTCCGCCCTCATGGCGTTCGTGATCACGGTCGTCGTCGAGACGGTCCTCGTGCGGCGCTCGGACCTGGAGCCCGACGAGCCGGTGGCCGCCGCGCCGATCGCCGAGAAGGCGGAGGCACAGCAGATCGAGGCGACCGCGCGGCAGCGCAGCGCGCTGCGCGGGGCCGGACTGGTCGCGCTGGGCCTCGCCGCGCTCCTGGTCGCGGCGATGATCCCGACCCACTCGCCGCTGCGCGGCGACCACGGCGGCATCCTCGACTCGCCGGTGTTCAGCGGCATGGCGATGGTCCTCGGGGTGTTCTTCGCCGTGATCGGCTGGATCTACGGCCGACTCGCCGGCACCTTCCGCGGCACCCCCGACGTGATGGCCGCGATGGCCGACGGCACCAAGTCGATGGCACCGACCATCGTCCTGTTCTTCGCGATGTCCCAGTTCCTCGCCTACTTCAAGTGGACGAAGCTGGGCGACATCCTCGCCGTCAAGGGCGCCGAGACCCTGCGCGACCTGCATCTCAGCGGCTGGCTCGTGCTGCTCGGTGTGGCCGTGCTGATCGCGGTGATGAACCTGCTGGTCACCAGCGGCTCCGCACTGTGGGCGCTGGTCGCCCCGGTCCTGGTGCCGATGCTGATGCTCGTCGGCGTCCACCCGGAGGCCACCCAGGCCATGTACCGGGTCGCCGACTCGGTCACCAAGTGCATCACGCCGATGAGCCCGTTCTTCATGATGGCCGTCGCCTACCTGCGGCAGTACCGCAAGGACGCCGGCATCGGCACCCTCGCCTCCTTCACCCTCCCGGTGGCCGCCGTCGCCTGGGTCGCCTGGGTCGCCTTCTTCCTCGCCTGGTACCTGCTCGGCATCCCCTTCGGCATCGGCTGAGCCGCCCGTCCACCGTTTCGACCCGATCCGTCCGCACGAGAAAGTCGATCATGAACCCCGCCACAGTTGCCCTCACCGACCGCGCCCACGAGGTCTCCTCGGAGATCGTCACCGACATCATGACCCTCGTCGGCCAGGAAACCAGCAGCTACGACCTGGCCGGCCTGGCGGCCGGTCGGGACCTCCTGCACGATCTGGCCGTCCACCGGCTCGGGCTGCCCGGCGAGGAGCACCGCCACCGCGGTGGCGAGCGCGGAGACACCCTCACCCTGACCTACCCCGGCACCGGCCCCGGGCACGTCGCACTGGTCGGCCACTACGACACCGTGTGGCCCACCGGCACCCTCGCCGGCTGGGCGCCGTCCGACTCGGACGGCCGGGAGAGGCTCAGCGGGCCGGGCATCTTCGACATGAAGACCGGCCTGGCCCAGGGCATCTGGGCCCTCAAGCTCGCCCGGGAGTACGGCGTCCCGGTGCCCACGGTCACCTTCGTCTTCAACGGCGACGAGGAGGTCGGCTCCCGGTCCTCGCGCCCGGTGATCGAGGAGGTCGCGCACCACGCCGACGTGACGCTGGTGCTGGAGCCGAGCGCGCACGGCGCGGTCAAGACCGCCCGCAAGGGCAACGGGACCTTCCGCGTCACCGCCAGCGGCGTCGAGGCGCACGCCGGGCTCGCGCCCGAGGACGGGGCCAGCGCCATCACCGCGCTGTCCGAGTTCGTGGTCGCCGCCGCCGCCGTCGCCGCCCCCGACAGGGGCACGACGATCAACCCCGGGCTCATCACGGGCGGCTCCGCCGCCAACGTCGTCGCCGGGCAGGCCACGGCGAGCGTCGACATCCGGGTCAGCAGCGAGGCCGAACGGGAGCGCGTGGACACGGAGCTGGAGGCCATCAAGGTCAGCGACCCGCGCGTCCGGATCGACATCGACCACGCCTGGAACCGGCCCCCGATGACCCTCAACGCCGCCTCCGCCCCGCTCCTCGGCCTCGCCCGCGAAGTCGCCCGCGAGCAGGGCCGCGACGGACTGCCCGCCGCCGCCGTCGGCGGCGCCAGCGACGCCAACTTCGTCGCCGCCCTCGGCCTGCCGGTACTGTGCGGCATGGGTGCGGTCGGCGACGGCGCCCATGCCCAGGGCGAGTTCATCTACCCCGACACGGTCCCCGCGCAGACAGCCCTGATCGCGGGCCTGCTGGGACGACTGGCCGAACCCCTGCACCGCTGAACAGCGGCCCTGCGGTCCGCCGGCTGTCCACCGACGCCCTGTCCGGCGCGGTGGGCAGCCCTGTGGACTGCGTTGTCCGGCTCCACGAACCGCCGTCACGAGGTTCCGTAACCCCCGCTTGGCCGGCGTGATCGACCAGGTCGCGGCCACCGGCACATCAACGACCTCCGCCCCTTCGCCGACACAGCCCTCGACGCCTTCGGTCCTCAGCGACTCATTCCGACCTGCGAAAACGCTGGTCGGGACGACAGGATTTGAACCTGCGACCCCTTGACCCCAGCGCCCATGGGGGCTCATGGGCGCTCATGGGCGCTCACCAGGCGCGGTCCCAAACCGGTCCCCTAATGGTCCCCAGGCCCCGACACTGCCTGCGTCACCGCGAGTAACGGTAATCTGTCGACCCTTCAGCAGGGTCCTTCCGGCCGGCCGTCGCGGCCCGTCGTGCATCGCCCCTGGCCAGACGGGGTGGTTCGGGCGGATCAGGGTCGACTACCCCACTGGATGCGGACGGTATGTCGTCTTGAGCGTGTCCTCGCCGGCTGGTTCTGACGTGCCTCGCGCACCGCCCCGCACGCTCTGCCGCCACGCCCGGCCAACGGCAATCCTCGGACCAGGGTCACCGCGTTCAAGAAGCAGAAGCACATGAGCCAGCGTGCCCGGGCGCTGTGGCCCCGGTCCGGTGGGGCTCCGTGAGATCCGGGTCAGGCCCGGTGCACCTTCACGCCACAGTCCGCGACGGCCTTCTCCTGGGCGTCCGTGAGGCCGTCGTCGGTCACCAGCTCGTGCACGTCCGAGAGCGGGCAGATCGAGGCGAAGGTGACCCGGCCGATCTTGGTGCTGTCGGCGAGGACGATCGACCGGGTGCTGCAACGCAGGAAAGCGCGGTCGGTCTGCGCCTCCATCTCGTCGTGGGTGGTGCAGCCCTCCTGGGCGGTCAGGCCGTCGACACCGATGAAGGCGATGTCGACGTGGTACTGGGAGAGCATCCGGTCGGCCGCGGGCCCGACCAGTTCGTAGCTGGCCGAGCGGGCGATGCCGCCGATCACCACCAGCCGGACCTCGGGGCGCACGATCAGCTCCGCCGCGATGTTCACGGCGTTGGTCACCACGGTCATTCCACCGCGTTCTGCCAGGATGCGGGCGAGTTCGGTGGTGGTGGTGCCGCCGGTGAGGCCCACCACGGCGGCCTCCGGGACGAGTTCGGCCGCGAGGCGGGCGATCCTGCGCTTCTCCTCCTGCTGCTTTCCGCTGCGGTGCCGGAGCGGGAGTTCGAGGTTGACCGCCCCGGTCACCGCCCCGCCGCGGGTGCGGTGCAGCAGTCCCTGGTCGTGCAGCTCCTGGAGGTCTCGGCGTACGGTCGCGCCCGAGACTCCGAGCAGTTCGGCCAGTGCGTGCACATCGACACTCCCGGCCGTGGCGACATGGGACAGGATCCGGGCGGCGCGATCAGCTTTGAGCATGAACGGAGTGTAGCTCCGGCCTGAACCTGCCGCCCGGACTCCGCGGTTTCCGGCATCGCCGCTCGTCAGCCGAGGTGGCGGCGGAGCGCGCGAAACCGCTCGGCATGCCATGCACTGATCAATTGTGCGCACGGGCGGAGCCGCGAGAGGGAGGCCGCAGCCGAAGAGCGTGCGGACCCGAAGGGGCCGCCGGACCGCCGGACGGCAGCCGTGCGCGAGCGCACCGTGGATCCGGTGCGCCCGCGCACGGAGTGGGGCGCCTACGGCGCCGGTACTCCGGTCGCGCCGAGTTCCGCGGCACTGGTCCACGGGCCGCGGTCGCCGGCTTCGCTCAGGGCGCGGAGCCTCAGGTACCGGCCGGACACGGCGGGGAAGGACGTCGTCTTCGGTGACGCGGTGTCCGCCCAGGTGCCGGTGGCCGCCGGGGTGCCCCAGGACGTGGGCGAGTCGGACACGTAGACCTCGTACTGTCCGATGCGACCGTTGGCGCCGCCGTCCTGGCGGGGCAGGTAGCGGAAGGAGTCGACGGCGTAGCGGGCGCCGAGGTCGATCCGGATCTCGTGCGGCAGCGGGGCCGGGGTGCCGGAGGACCAGGCGGTGTGCCAGATGGTGCCGGTGTCGCCGTCGATGGCGTTGGCGGCGGCACTGTTCTCGGCGGAGGTCTCCTGGCTGTCCGCGGAGATCAGCTTCCAGGTGGTCCTGTCCAGGACGGGCGAGCCGCCGGCGTCGGTGGCGGGAGTGGGCAGGGTGGCGCCGGCCAGGGTGACGGTGAACGCCCCGGACCGGTTGCCGGCCTTGACCCACAGGACGCCGCCCCGGTCGGCGGGGTCGAAGTACCAGCCGGTCTCCGCGGCGTCGTACGCCGCCTTGGAGGAGACCTGGGCCAGCGACGTGGAGCCGAGGGACACGGTGGTGGGCGCGCCGGCGAGGTGGACGTTGAGCTCGTAGCCGCGGCTGTCCGGCTTGCCTGCGTAGGAGCCCACGCTCGCACCGACGTTCACGGTGACGGTACCGGTGCCGGAGTTCGGCGCGTCCACGGTGACCTGCTGCCTCGCCGAGGCACCGCTCTGGTAGGCGCGCGTCGCGCCGTCGTCCTCGTACAGGCCGAACTGCGACTTCCCGGCCGGGTACAGGTCGTAGGTGAGCGTGGAGACCGGCTTCTCGCCGGAGTAGTTCATCTGCGGCCACATCGGGACGATGCCGCCGCCCTTGACGAACACCGGCGTCTCGTCGAGCGGTGCGGCGTAGCCGTTGAGCGTGGTCGGGCCCTGGTAGACCTTGCCGGTCCAGTAGTCGGTCCACGTCCCGGCGGGCAGGTAGATGCCGTCCCGGGTGGTACCGCTGGAGGTCATCGGCGCGACCAGGAAGGAGTCGCCGGCCATGAACTCGCCGGAGGTCGCGTTGCCCTGCGCCACCGGGTCGTTCGGGTATTCGAGCACCAGGGCGCGGGTCGAGGGCACACCGGTGGCGCTGGCGGCCTGGCTCATGGTGTACATGTACGGCATCAGCCGCATCTTGGTCTGCAGGGCCTTGCGGTTGGCGGACAGGTACGGCTCGGAGAACCGCCAGGGCTGCTTGTCCTGGTAGCCCGCCTGCGGGTTGGTGGCCCCCCAGCCGGACATCGTCATGAACGCCGGGGTGAAGGCCTTCCACTGGAGGTCGCGGGTGTAGGTCTCCGGGCTGCCGCCGAAGATGCCGTCCACGTCGCCGGAGGCGTAGTTGAGGCCGGACAGGCCGGCGCCGACGACCGCGGGGACGGTCCAGTCCATGGTGGGCCAGTCGCCGTTGGTGTCGCCGGTCCAGACGACGGCGTTGCGCTGGGTGCCGGCCCAGCCGTCGACGGTCCACACGAAGCGGCGGGCGTCCGAGTTCTTCTCGATCCCGGCCACGGCCTGGTTGACCCCGTCGAAGGCGTACTTGTAGCCGCCGCCGATCCAGGCCACGTCGGTCTTGACGCCGCGCGAACCGTCCGCGCCGACCTCGGTGGCGATGTCGCTCAGGCCGGTCGAGGTCCACAGGCCGGTGTGGAAGCCGAGCCCCTGGAGGTCGCCGACGGTCTGCTTGAGGTCGGTGTAGCCGCAGCCGTAGCCGTCGTTGGGCAGGATCCAGCCGGAGGGCATGTCCGCGTTCCGGGCGTCCCGCGCGTAACCGACCACGTCGGGCGTGGTCTGGTGGCGGGCCCGGGTGTGGTCGCCGTTGTAGGCGGGGTTGGAGGCGTTGAAGCAGTCGGCGTTGCCCAGTTCGAGTCCCCACATCGGGGCCAGGAACGGCTTGCCGGTCACGTCGGTGTAGGCGCCCAGCACGCCCTTGAGCGAGTCGGCGACGAAGTAGTACGCGTCGAAGCGGTTCTCGTTCTCGGTCGTGGCGACCGGGTCGGTGAACGCGTACGAGCCGGGTGCCCAGGTGTTGCGCAGCACGCCGTAGCCGTTGGAGGACATGTAGAAGGGCGCCGGGCTGGCGTTGGTGTTCCGCTTCCAGGTGTTGTCGACCGAGATCGGCACCGTCATGTCCCGCAGTGCCCACGGGCCCAGTCGCAGGCCGGTGCCGTAGAACTGCTCGGTCGCGCCGCGGGCGAGGTGCTGGGTGGTCTGGGTTCCGGTCCAGGAGGTCGGCGAGGACTCCTGCCACAGGAGCGTGCCGTCGGGCCGGTAGGCGGCGAAGGCCAGCGACTTCTTGGCGGCCCGCAGGGTGACCGAGCCGGTGGCGATCTCGTAGGAGGCACCGCGGTCGGCGGTGTGGACGGTGGGGGTGCCGAACGAGGTGTTCAGGGCGATGTCGGCGCCCGCCGGGTCGGTGAACCTGCCGTCGGGCGCGAGCTGGATCCGGAAGATGTCTGCGCGGACGAACACCACCCGCACCGCCGCGCCGGAGGATGTGGCGATGGTCGCGGTCGCACCGGTATGGCTGAAGCGGGTGATCCGGCCGGCGGTGCTCGATGCGGCCGTCGCACCGGGAGCCACGCCGACCAGGACCGTGGACAGGACGGCCACCACCACGGCGGCGGGCAGGGGGCGATGGCGGAGGACGCGGCTGACCGCGCGGGTCAGCCGACTTCTGACGGTGCCGCTCGATGGAGGCATGGGG
>NZ_JBIVVI010000113.1:0-12260 GCF_044757675.1 Kitasatospora sp. NPDC091257 | reverse complement strand
CCCCAGGCCTCCAAGAAGCAGGCCAGGGCCCGGGCGATCGAAATGCTCGACCGGGTCGGCATCCCGCAGCCCGACCGCCGGGTGGACGACTACCCGCACCAGTTCTCCGGCGGCATGCGCCAGCGCGCCATGATCGCCATGGCGCTGGTCAACGACCCCTCGCTGCTGATCGCCGACGAGCCCACCACCGCCCTGGACGTCACCGTCCAGGCGCAGATCCTGGACCTCATCCGCGACCTCCAGGAGGAGTTCGGCTCCGCCGTCATCATCATCACCCACGACCTCGGGGTGGTCGCCGAGCTGGCCGACGACATCCTGGTCATGTACGGCGGCAAGTGCGTCGAGCGCGGCCCGGCCGAGACCCTCTTCGACGCGCCCGAACACCCCTACACCTGGGGCCTGCTGGGGTCGATGCCGCGGCTGGACCGGGAACTCCAGGACCGGCTGGTGCCGGTCAAGGGCACCCCGCCCAGCCTGATCAACGTGCCGTCCGGCTGCGCCTTCCACCCGCGCTGCCCGTACGCCGACCTGACCGGCGGGCGCTCCACCGGCGAGCTTCCGGTGCTGGCCGAGGCCGCGCCCGGGCACTTCGCGGCCTGCCACCTGGCGGCCGACGAGCGGCACCGCATCTTCGCCGAAGAGATCGCGCCCCGGCTGTGAGCCCGGCCTCGTACCACCTTTCTGGAGAGAACCGATGACGGACACTCAGGCGGCCACGATCCCGTCGCCGGCACCCGCCCCCGGCCGCGAGCCGCTGCTGAAGGTGGCCGGCCTGACCCGGCACTTCCCGATCCGCGGCGGGCTGCTGCGGCGCCAGACCGGCGCGGTGCGGGCCGTCGACGGCATCGACTTCACGGTCAACGCCGGCGAGACCCTGGGCGTCGTGGGCGAGTCCGGCTGCGGCAAGTCGACCATGGGCCGACTGGTCACCCGGCTCGACGAACCGACCGGCGGGACCATCGAGTTCGAGGGCACCGACATCACCCACCTGGGCGTCGGGGCGATGCGGCCGCTGCGCCGCGACATCCAGATGATCTTCCAGGACCCGTACTCCTCGCTGAACCCCCGGCACACCGTCGGCACCATCGTCGGCGCGCCCTTCAAGCTCCAGAACGCGGTGCCGGAGGGCGGGCTCAAGAAGGCCGTCCAGGAACTGCTGGAACTGTGCGGGCTCAGCCCCGAGCACTACAACCGCTACCCGCACGAGTTCTCCGGCGGCCAGCGCCAGCGCATCGGCATCGCCCGGGCGCTCGCGCTGAAGCCGAAGATGATCGTCGCGGACGAGCCGGTCTCCGCGCTGGACGTCTCGATCCAGGCGCAGGTGGTCAACCTGCTGGACGACCTCCAGCAGGAACTCGGGCTGACCTACCTGATCATCGCGCACGACCTCTCGGTGGTCCGGCACGTCTCGGACCGGGTCGCGGTGATGTACCTCGGCAAGATCGTGGAGATCGCCGACCGGGACTCGCTCTACCGCAGCCCGATGCACCCGTACACCAACGCGCTGATGTCCGCCGTGCCCGTCCCCGACCCGCGCCGCCGCCAGCGCGCGGGCCGCGAGCGCATCCTGCTCAAGGGCGACGTCCCCTCGCCGATCAACCCGCCCAGCGGCTGCCGCTTCCGCACCCGGTGCTGGAAGGCGCAGGACGTGTGCGCGAGCCAGGAGCCGCCGCTGACGGTGCTGGCGACCGGGCACCAGGTGGCCTGCCACTTCCCGGAGAACGCTCCGGAGAAGGCGTCGGCCGGCGCCACGGCCTGAGGCCCTCGCACGTACGCAGGAGGCCGCCCGCCCCCGGACTTCCGGGGACGGGCGGCCTCTTGGCGGTCCGCGCCTCAGACGCCGGCGGCCGGCTCCGGCTCCGGCACGCGCGGGCCCGGGGCGGCCGCGGCGAGCGGCGTCGGGGCGGGGGCCGGGAAGCGGCGGTCCAGCGCCCGGACCGCCCTGCGGCCCAGGTTCTGGAACGGGATCTCGACCAGCCGGTACGACAGCCAGGCGAGCACCACGACCGCCCCCAGGTAGCCGAGGGTGAGCGCGGCCTGCCCCTTCGGCCCGACGATCGGCGGGTAGTCCCGCAGTTTCCAGCCGAGGAAGTACATCAGCGGGCCGTGCAGCAGGTAGACCGAGAAGCTGATCGTGCCGAGCCCGCTGAGCCAGCGGGGGAAGCGGCGGCGGCGCAGCAGCATGGCGGCCGCGAACAGGGCCCAGGCGGCCAGGTAGGCGGACGAGAAGGACTCCCACGAGGGCGTCCAGGTGTGCCGGAGCGCCGTGTCGCGGTTGTACAGGTAGCCGACCGTGACGCCGGTGACGATCACGAAGCCGCAGCAGAGCAGGGCCGGAAGCCGATCGAGCAGGCCGTGCTCCAGCCGGTACAGCACGGTGCCGGCGAACATGGTCGCGAAGATCAGCATGGTCTCGAAGCCGGTGGTCCGGTTGTTCAGCGTGATCAGGACCAGGCCCAGGCCGCCGAGCAGCAGCGCGCCCCAACGGGTCAGGTCCGGGCGGGCGGTGGCGATGCAGGCCGCCGCCATCAGCACCACGATCCCGGCCGCCGCCACCAGGTGCCCGGTGGCCGCCAGGTCCACCGAGATCCCGCCGATCGGCAGCCAGGTGCCGAGGACCAGGGCGACGGACGCGAAGCCGACCGCGATCGGCGCGCTGTGCCGGTGCCACCCCCGCACGAACAGGGCGCACGCGAAGGAGTAGAAGACCATCTCGTAGGTGAGCGACCACATCACCCCGATGGTGCTGGGCACCCCCAGCAGGTCCTGGAGCAGCAGGCCGTTGGCGGCGAGCGACAGCACCGGGTGGTCGAAGGGGAAGCTCTGGACGATCTGGCCGCTGCGGGGCAGCACCAGCAGACTCGCCACCACCGTGACGACCACCGCGGGGTAGATGCGGAAGAGCCGTCCCGTCCAGAACGCCCGGACGTCGCCCCGGCGTTCCAGCGAGGCCGGGATGATGTACCCGCTGACCAGGAAGAACAGCATCACGCCGAAGAAGCCGAGGTCCAGGTGGCGCGGCACCCCGCCCGCGTGCGGGATCTTGCCGAGCAGCCCGAAGTGGTGCATGGCGACGGCGAGGGCGGCGATGCCGCGCAGCGCGTCGAGCCAGCCGAGCCGGGCGGAGGCGGGGGAGCCCGGCGACCCGGGCGGTTTCGACGACCGGGTCGGCGTGGGCGACTTCGGCGACTTCGGCGGCTTCGGCGGCGGCTTCGGGGCTGACCCGGGCTTCGCGAGCTTCACAGGCGGAGGCTAGCCGAACCGGTTCGGCCCCACGGCGCACAAGGGGTTGGCCGCCGTTCCGGCGGTGCGTTCGGATCCGGAGCACGGACGTTCGATGGAACACCTGCGCGAATCAGGTACACATGGACGGTGACATCCCAGCTCTTCCCGACCGACGTGCAGCAGTCGCTGGACCTCGTCGGCATCTTCGTCTTCGCCCTCTCCGGGGGCCTGCTCGCCGTCCGCAAGAACATGGACATCTTCGGGATCTGTGTGCTGGCCGAGGTCACCGCCCTCGGCGGTGGCGTGATGCGCGACCTGGTGATCGGCGCCACCCCGGTCGCCGCGTTCACCAACCTCGGCTACTTCGTGACCCCGCTGGCCGCCGCGCTGGTGGTGTTCTTCCTGCACCCGGAGGTCGAGCGGATCAACCGGGCCGTGCAGACCCTGGACGCGCTCGGGCTCGGGCTGTTCTGCGTGACCGGCACCGCCAAGGCCCACGACTTCGGGCTCGGCGCGGTCGCGGCGATCGCGCTCGGCATGGTGACCGCGGCCGGCGGCGGCGTGATCCGCGACGTGCTGGCCGGGGAGATCCCCTCGCTGCTGCGCTGGGACCGGGAGATCTACGCCGTCCCGGCCCTGGTCGGTGCCACCCTGGTCGCGCTGCTGATCGGCGCGGACCGCCTCACCGGCATCACCGGAACCGCGGCCGCGCTCACCGCCTTCGGGCTGCGGATGCTCGCGCTGAAGTACGGCTGGCGTGCCCCGCGGGCCTGGCACCGCAACGGTTCTCGCACCAGCGAGGAGTAGGCGAGCCGCCGTACGCGAGCGAGATCGCCTCGGCTGTGCAGAGCAGTTCCGGCACCATCCGGGCCAGTTCGCCGGGCGGCACCTCGCTCGCCGGGGCGCTCAGCGCGCAGGCCGCGACCGTCCGTCCGCCGCTGCCCGCGACCGGCGCGGCCACGCAGGTCACCGGCTCCCGGTGCTCGCAGGACTCGGCCGCCCAGCCCCGGCGGCGCACCGCCGCCAGCTCGGGCTCCTCGGGGACGCCGTCCGCCGACAGCCCGGCGAGCAGCACCCGGCCGACCGCCGTCCCGTCCACCGGGGCCCGGCGCCCGATCCGGGACGGCTCGGCGCCCGGCAACCCGGCCACCTCGTCCAGGTAGAGCACCTCGCCGTCGTGCAGCACGGCGAGCCGGACGGTGTAGCCGCAGCGGGCGTTGAGCGCGGCCAGGTACGGCGCGGCGACCTGCCGGACGTCGAAGTCCTCCAGCGCGCGGTGGGCCAGCGAGAGCACCCGGCCGCCCAGCCGGTAGCGCAGGTCCGGCTGGCGGCGGGCGAAGCCGTGCTCCTCCAGGGTGCGCAGCAGCCGCAGGGCGGTGGACTTGTGCACCCCGAGGCTGCTGGCGGCCTGCTCCAGCGAGAGCGGCGCGTCGCCGAGTGCGTCGAGCAGGGTCAGCGCGCGGTCGACCGACTGCGACATGGCGTTTCCTGTGGATCCGGCTGACTGATGGCGTCAGGCTAACCGCTGGGTGGCTCAGTGGTACAAACCACTGCCGGACGCGGCCGTCCGGCAGTGGTGCGTCCGCGGTGCGCCGCGCCCGTGGTTCGTCCGCGGTGCGTCCGGGCCGGTGCCGGCCGGTGCCGGCCGTGAGTGGCTGGAACTGCCCCGCCCCGGAACCCCCTGAGGTGCCGCGCTCTACAATCGGATGGTTATGCCATACCTGGACCATGCGGCGACCACGCCGATGCTGCCCGAGGCGATCGCCGCGATGACGGCGCACCTGGGGGTGGTCGGCAACGCCTCGGCCCTGCACGCGGCCGGCCGCCGGGCCCGCCGGGTGGTCGAGGAGTCCCGGGAATCGCTGGCCGAATCGCTGGGCGCCCGCCCCAGCGAGATCGTGCTCACCGGCGGCGGCACCGAATCCGACAACCTGGCGGTCAAGGGCCTGTACTGGGCCCGCCGGGACGCCGACCCGGCCCGCACCCGGGTGCTGTGCAGCCCGGTCGAGCACCACGCGGTGCTGGACGCGGTGCACTGGCTCTCCGAGCACGAGGGCGCCGAGGTCGAGTACCTGCCGGTGGACGGGTACGGCCGGGTGCACCCCGAGGCGCTGCGGTCGGCGATCGAACGCGACCCGGCGTCGGTGGCGCTGGTCACCGTGATGTGGGCCAACAACGAGGTCGGCACCGTCCAGCCGGTGCGCGAACTGACCACCGTGGCGGCCGAGTACGGCATCCCGGTGCACGCCGACGCCGTGCAGGCGCTCGGTCAGGTCCCGGTCTCCTTCGCCGAGTCCGGCCTCACCGCGCTCACCGTCACCGGGCACAAGATCGGCGGCCCGTTCGGCATCGGCGCCCTGCTGCTCTCCCGGGGCGCCGCGCCCGTACCGCTGCTGCACGGCGGCGGGCAGGAACGCGACGTGCGCTCCGGCACCCTCGACGCCCCCGGTTCGGCCGGCTTCGCGGCCGCCGCGGCGCTCGCCGTCGAGCGGCGGTCCGAGCACGCGGTCACGCTCGGCGCGCTGCGGGACGAGCTGGTGGCGTCGGTGCTGGCCGCCGTACCGGACGCGATCCTCAACGGAGACCCGTCGGCCGAGGGCCGGCTGCCCGCCAACGCGCACTTCTCCTTCCCCGGCTGCGAGGGCGACGCGCTGCTGATGCTGCTGGACGCCCAGGGCATCGAGTGCTCGACGGGCTCCGCCTGCTCGGCCGGGGTGCCGCAGCCCAGCCACGTGCTGCTCGCGATGGGCGTCGACCCGCTGCTGGCGCGCGCCTCACTGCGGTTCTCGCTCGGGCACACCTCGGTGCCGGAGGACGTCACGGCGCTGGGGAAGGCCATCGGGCCGGTCGTCGAGCGGGCGCGCAACGCGGGGCTGGCGTCGGTGCGGCGCTGATCTCGGCTCCGGGAACAGGCGGGCCACCCCGTACCCTTGTTGCCATCATGACTGACTTCCCGGGTGCCCCGACCACTCCGTCCACCGGCCGTCTGCGCGTGCTCGCGGCGATGTCCGGCGGAGTCGACTCCGCCGTCGCCGCCGCCCGCGCCGTCGAAGCGGGGCACGAGGTGACCGGCGTCCACCTGGCGCTCTCCGCCAACCCGCAGTCCTTCCGGACCGGCGCGCGCGGCTGCTGCACCATCGAGGACTCCCGGGACGCCTGGCGGGCGGCCGACGTGATCGGCATCCCCTTCTACGTCTGGGACCTCGCCGAGCGCTTCCGCGAGGACGTCATCGACGACTTCGTCGCCGAGTACGCGGCCGGGCGCACGCCCAACCCGTGCCTGCGCTGCAACGAGAAGATCAAGTTCGCGGCGCTGCTGGACAAGGCGATCGCGCTCGGCTTCGACGCCGTCTGCACCGGCCACTACGCCCGGATCGTCGACCTGCCGGACGGCTCGCGCGAGCTGCACCGGGCCGTGGACGGCGCCAAGGACCAGTCCTACGTCCTCGGCGTGCTCGACGCCGACCAGCTCGCCCACTCGCTCTTCCCGCTCGGTGACACCACCAAGGAGGAGATCCGGGCCGAGGCCGAGCGCCGCGGCCTGGCCGTCGCCAAGAAGCCCGACAGCCACGACATCTGCTTCATCGCCGACGGCGACACCCAGGGCTTCCTGGCCCAGCACCTCGGCACCGCCACCGGCGACATCCTCGACGTCGACGGCACCAAGCTCGGCGAGCACGACGGCGCGTACGGCTTCACCATCGGCCAGCGCAAGGGCCTGCGGATCGGCCGCCCGGCGGCCGACGGCAAGCCGCGCTACGTGCTGGACATCTCCCCGGTGAACAACACCGTCACGGTCGGCCCGGTCGAGGGCCTCGACGTCACCGGGCTGACCGCCATCCGCCCCCGCTGGTGCGGCACCGAGCCCCTGGCGGACGGCCGCTACACCGCCCAGCTGCGCGCCCACGGCGAGGAGGTGCCGGTGAGCGCCTCGGTCGTCGACGGCGAGCTGCGGGTGGAACTGGACACGCCGGTGCGGGGCATCGCCCCCGGCCAGGCCGTGGTGATCTACGACGGCACCCGTGTCGTCGGCTCCGCCACCATCGCCACCACCGAGCGCCCGGCCGTCACCGCCTGAGCCCGCCCCGCGCCCGGCGAGGAATCCCCGGTGAAGTCTCGCCGCGGGGCGTGATAGACCGGACGGCACTATGAATATCTCTGTCTTCTGCTCCGCGTACTCGCTCGACGACCGCTACTCCGCCCCCGCCGCGGAGTTCGCCCGGCTCCTGGGGGAGGGCGGGCACACGCTGGTGTGGGGCGGCTCGAACGCCGGGCTGATGGGGCTGCTCGCCGACGAGGTGAAGGCGGCGGGCGGCAGGCTCGTCGGCGTGATGGTCGAGATGCTGCGGCACAAGGCGTACGTCGGCGCCGACGAGCTGGTGTGGACGGCCGACCTGCCGGAGCGCAAGGCCGAGCTGGCCTCGCGGGCGGACGCGATCGTCGTGCTGGTGGGCGGGCTGGGCACCCTGGACGACGTCACCGAGGTGCTGGAGCTCAAGAAGCACGGGATGTTCGACAAGCCGGTGGTGGTCCTGGACACCGAGGGCTTCTACGCGGGCCTGCGCACCCAGATGGAGCGGATGGACGCCGAGGGCTTCCTGCCGCGCCCGCTCGCCGAGCTGATCACCTTCGCGGACACGCCCGCCGAGGTTTTCGCCCAGCTCAAGGCCTGATTGGATCACGACCATGGCTGCACATCTGATCACTGGCGCCGGCTCCGGCATCGGCGCCGTACTCGCCGAGCGACTCGCCGAGCGCGGGGACGAGCTCTGGCTGCTGGCCCGCGACGCCCGTCGGGCCGCCCAACTGCGCGAGCGCTTCCCCGGGGCCCGCACCCTCGTCGGGGACCTCGGCGATCCGGGCAAGCTGTCCTGGGCCTTCGGCCACCAGCAGCTGCCGGTCGAGCTGGACTCCCTCCTGCACGTCGCGGGCACGGTCGAGCTCGGCCCGGTCGGCGACCTGACCCCCAAGGCCTGGCAGGAGACGCTGAACGTCAACCTCGTCGCCCCCGCCGAGCTGACCCGCCTGCTGCTGCCGTCGATCCGGCTGGTCAAGGGCCATGTGCTCTTCGTGAACTCCGGCGCGGGCCTCAACGCCCACGCCGAGTGGTCGGCGTACGCGGCCAGCAAGCACGGCCTCAAGGCGCTCGCCGACGCGCTGCGCCACGAGGAGCACGCCAACGGCGTCCGGGTCACCTCCGTCTACCCGGGCCGCACCGCCACCGCGATGCAGGTGAAGGTGCACCAGCAGGAGGGCAAGGAGTACGACGCCGGCCGCTGGATCGAGCCCGCGTCCGTCGCCAGGGCGATCCTCGCCGCCCTCGACGCCTCCCGGGACGCGGAGATCACCGACATCACCGTCCGCCCCGGGCGGTAGCGCGCCGCACGAGAAGTCGGCCGGTCCGACTTTCCGTGCGCGCACCGGATGTCGAACCGGCCTCCGCGTGCCCGGCGGCCCCGGTACCGAGCCCCGCGCCCGGCACCGGGGCCGTCCGGCTGAGTAGGCTCGGGCGGGTGAGCACCCCACACACCTTCCCCGACCTGCGCGGCGCCGCCACCGGCGTCGGTTCGCTGCCCGGCACCGACGCCCGGGAGGCCGCCAAGACCTCCACCGGGGCACTGGAGCACCTGCCGTTCCTGCCCGAGCTGCCCGCCCGCGGGCCGGGCGCCGACATGATCGGGCGCGGCGCCGGCCTGTTGGTCGAACTGTTCGCGCAGACCGAGCCGAGCGGCTGGCGGTTCACCGACCGTCCGGGCCGGGACACCCGGCGCGCCCACTCCTGGCTCGGCGAGGACCTGGACGCGCTGGAGGAGTTCACCCAGGGCCACCAGGGCGCGCTCAAGGTCCAGGCCGTCGGCCCCTGGACGCTGGCGGCGAACATCGAGCTCAAGCACGGCGAGAAGGCGCTCGCCGACCCCGGCGCGTGCCGCGACATCGCCGGCTCGCTCACCGAGGGCCTGCGCCGCCACCTCGCGGACGTCCGCAGGCGGGTGCCCGGCGCCGAGGTCGTGCTGCAGCTGGACGAGCCCTCGCTGCCCGCCGTCCTGGCCGGGTCGGTGAAGACCGCCAGCGGCTTCCAGCGGCTGCGCGCCGTCGACCGGCAGGTCGCCGAGGAGGTGCTGCGCGAGGTGATCCGGAACCTCGACGCGCCCGTGGTGGTGCACAGCTGCGCGCCGGACGTCCCGGTCCCGCTGCTGCGCCGCGCCGGGGTCGCCGGGATCTCCCTCGACTTCTCGCTCCTCACCGAGCGCCAGGACGACGACCTCGGCGAGGCCGTGGAGGGCGGCACGACGATCCTCGCCGGTGTCGTCCCCGCCACTGACCAGGCGGTGTCCGACCCTGCCGGTAGTGTCCAGGGTGTCAGGACCTTGTGGCGCAGGCTCGGGTTCGCCCCGGAGCTGCTGGGCCGCCGCGTGCTGGTGACACCGACCTGCGGGCTGGCCGGGGCCTCCCCGGCGTACGCGCGCAGGGCGCTGTCGTCCGCGGTGCGGGCGGCACAGAGCCTGGTGGACAACCCGGAATGAGAGTGCAGGAGGGCTTGCGGTGACGGCTGTCGAGGGCTGGGAGGACGTCCCGGCGGAGGTGCGCGGGCGGCACGCCGAGCTGGCGCAGGAGATCACCGACCACCGGGCCCGGTACTACGAGCAGGACGCGCCGGTCGTCAGCGACGCCGAGTTCGACGCGCTGATGCGGGAGCTGGAGGGGATCGAGGCCGAGCACCCGGCCCTGGTCACCCCGGACTCGCCGACCCAGAAGGTCGGCGGCGCGGCCACCGGGCTGTTCGCCGAGGTCGAGCACCGCGAGCGGCTGCTCAGCCTGGACAACGCGATGGACGACGAGGAGCTGTCCGCCTGGGCCGAGCGGGTCGCCACCGAGCTGCAGGGCATCGACTACCACTACCTGTGCGAGCTCAAGGTGGACGGCCTGGCCGTCAACCTCACCTACGAGAACGGCCAGTTGGTGCAGGCGGCGACGCGCGGCGACGGCCGGGTCGGCGAGGACATCACCCCCAACGTCCGCACCATCAAGGAGATCCCGCACCGGCTCAAGGGCGAGAACATCCCGGAGCTGGTGGAGATCCGCGGCGAGGTCTACTTCCCGACCGAGGAGTTCGACGCGCTCAACGCCTCCTTCGCGGAGGAGAACGAGCGCCGCCGGCAGGAGAACGAGGAGCGCGCCAAGGAGGGCAAGCGGCCCCGGGCGCTGATCCGGCTGTTCATGAACCCCCGCAACGCCGCCGCCGGTTCGCTGCGCCAGAAGGACCCGCATGTCACCGCCTCCCGCCCGCTGCACATGGTGGTGCACGGCATCGGCGCCCGGGTGGGCTTCGACATCGACAACCAGTCGCACGCCTACCGGCTGCTGCACGACTGGGGCCTGCCCACCGCCCGCCACAACCAGGTGGTGAAGACGCTCGCCGAGGTGCGGGCCTTCATCGCGCACTTCGGCGAGCAGCGGCACTCGGTCGAGCACGAGATCGACGGCGTCGTGGTGAAGGTGGACGAGATCGCCCTGCAGGGCCGGCTCGGCGCCACCTCCAAGTCCCCGCGCTGGGCGATCGCCTGGAAGTACCCGCCGGAGGAGGTCACCGGGAAGCTGGCCGAGATCAAGGTCGGCATCGGCCGCACCGGCCGGGCCACCCCGTACGCGGTGCTGGCCGAGCCGGTGAAGGTGGCCGGCTCGATGGTGCAGTACGCGACGCTGCACAACCAGGAGGTCGTCAAGGCCAAGGACGTGCTGCTCGGCGACACGATCGTGCTGCGCAAGGCCGGCGACGTCATCCCGGAGATCCTCGGCCCGGTCTACGACCTGCGGGACGGCACCGAGCAGGCCTTCGTGATGCCCTCGCACTGTCCGGAGTGCGACAGCGAGCTGCGGCCGATGGCCGAGGGCGACATCGACCTGCGCTGCCCGAACGCGGAGCGCTGCCCGGCCCAGATCCGGGAGCGGATCGCCTTCCTCGGCGGGCGGCAGTGCCTGGACGTGGAGGGGCTGGGCTACGTCGCGGCCACCGCGCTGACCCAGCCGCTGGAGCCGGCCGAGGCGCCGGTGCGGAACGAGGCCGACATCTTCCGGCTGACGCGGGAGAAGCTGCTGCCGATCAAGGTGCTGGTCCGGGACCCGAAGACCGGCATGCCGAAGCTGGACGACAGGACGGGCAAGGAGAAGGAGGTCTTCTTCTTCGCCACCACCAAGGGCGAGCCGAAGAAGTCGCTCCAGGCCCTGATCGACAACCTGGGCGTGGCGAAGGGGCGGCCGCTGTGGCGGTTCGTCAACGGGCTGTCGATCCGGCACGTCGGTCCGGTCGCCGCGCAGGCGCTGGCCCGGGAGTTCCGCGATCTGACGAAGATCTTCGAGGCGAGCGAGGAGCAGCTGGCGGCCGTCGAGGGGGTCGGCCCGACCATCGCCCGCTCGATCCGGGAGTGGTACGCGGAGGAGTGGCACCAGGAGATCCTCCGGAACTGGGAGGCGGACGGCGTCCGCTTCACCGAGGAGTTCGCGGACGAGGAGGAGGCGGAGCGCCCGCTGGAGGGCCTGACCGTGGTGGTGACCGGCACGCTGGCCGGCCACACCCGGGACGGTGCCAAGGAGGCGCTGACCTCGCGTGGAGCGAAAGTGACCGGTTCGGTTTCGAAAAAGACCGATTTTGTGGTCGCTGGTGACAACCCTGGGTCCAAGTACGACAAGGCTGTTCAGCTCGGCCTGCCGGTCCTGGACGACGCCGGGTTCGCCGTCCTGCTCGCCGACGGGCCGTCCGCCGCCCGTGCCCACCTGGGGCTTCCGGAGCCGGAGGAGGCCGGGGAGGCGAAGAAGGAGCCCGTCGAGGACTGACCCGGAGCGGACCCGAGCGGTCGGTGACCGGATCGGTGTTGTTATCGTCCTGATGCAACGTCACCGGGTGCCGCACAGTGAAAGCGGGCATTGTGTCACTGTGCGGCACCCGAGAGCGGTGGCGCGTTTCCGGTTGTCCGAAAGTCTGCCCACCGGGTGGACCCCGGCATACCCTGGAGCGCAACAGAGTGTCAGCAGGGGTG
>NZ_JBIVVI010000112.1:0-12265 GCF_044757675.1 Kitasatospora sp. NPDC091257 | reverse complement strand
CCCTGGTCCCCGTCCGACCCCGGCTGCCGCCGCGCCTTCCGCGCCGGCCGCCCCCGCCGCCCCGAAGTCGGCCACGCCGGCTCCGGGTGCGCCGACTCCGGGCCCGCGCCCGGCCGCGCGTCCCGCCGCTCCGGCGGCCCCGGCCGCGCCCGCGGCCGAGTTCTCCTCGCCGGCTCCGGCCGGTGACGCCCCGCGTCCGGCCGCCCAGGCCCCGCGCCCCAGCGGCCAGGCCACCGGCGGTGCCCGTCCGGGCCCGCGTCCGGCCGGTCCGCGTCCGGGCAACAACCCGTTCACCTCGGGCAGCGCGACCGGCATGGGCCGCCCCGGCGACCGCCGTCAGGGCGGTCAGGGCGGTGCTCCGCGTCCGGGCGGTGCCCAGGGCGGCGACCGTCCGCGTCCCGGTGGCGACCGTCCGCGTCCCGCCGGTGCTCCGGGTGCCGGTGCCCCCCGTCCGGGTGGCGCCCCGCGTCCCGACGGCATGCCGCGTCCGGCCGCGCCGCGTCCCGGTGGTCCGACCCCGTCCGGCATGCCTCGCCCGAACCCGGGCATGATGCCGCAGCGTCCGGCCGGCCCGCGTCCGGGTCCGGGTGGCCGTGGTCCGGGTGGCCCCGGCGGCCGTCCGGGTGGTCCGGGTGCCGGCGGTGCCCGTCCCGGCTTCCAGGGCCGTCCGGCCGGTCCGGGCTCGCGTCCGGCCGGTGGCGGTGGCTTCGGCGGTCCGCGTCCCGGTGGCGGCGCCCCCGGCGGTGGCGGTGGCTTCGGCCCGCGTCCCGGCGGCTTCGGCGGTCGTCCCGGTGGCCCGGGTGCCCGTGGTGGCACGCAGGGTGCCTTCGGTCGTGGCCCGGGCGGTCGCCCGGCTCGCGGTCGCAAGTCGAAGCGGGCGAAGCGCCAGGAGTACGAGGCCATGCAGGCCCCGTCCGTCGGCGGTGTGATGCTGCCTCGCGGCAACGGCCAGACCGTTCGCCTGTCGAGCGGCGCCTCGCTGATGGACTTCGCGGAGAAGATCAACGCCAACCCGGCCGCGCTCGTCTCCGTCATGTTCAACCTCGGTGAGATGGTCACCGCGACCCAGTCGGTCTCCGATGCCACGCTGCAGCTGCTGGCGGACGAGATGGGCTTCGTCCTGGAGATCGTCAGCCGGGACGACGAGGACCGCGAGCTGCTGGAGTCGTTCGACATCGACTTCGGCGCCAACGAGGGCGACGAGGACCAGCTGGCCCCGCGCCCGCCGGTCGTCACCGTCATGGGTCACGTCGACCACGGTAAGACCCGCCTGCTGGACGCCATCCGCAAGTCCAACGTGGTGGCCGGTGAGGCGGGTGGCATCACCCAGCACATCGGTGCCTACCAGGTGGCGACGGTCGTGAACGGCGAAGAGCGCCCGATCACCTTCCTCGACACCCCGGGTCACGAGGCGTTCTCCGCCATGCGTGCCCGTGGTGCCAAGTCCACCGACATCGCGATCCTGGTGGTCGCGGCCAACGACGGTGTCATGCCGCAGACGGTCGAGGCGCTGAACCACGCCAAGGCCGCGGGTGTGCCGATCGTGGTCGCCGTCAACAAGATCGACGTCGAGGGCGCCGACCCGACCAAGGTCCGCGGTCAGCTGACCGAGTTCGGTCTGGTGGCCGAGGAGTACGGCGGCGACACCATGTTCGTCGACATCTCCGCGCGCCAGGGCCTGAACATCGACCAGCTGCTGGAGGCCGTGGTCCTGACCGCGGACGCCTCGCTGGACCTGCGGGCCAACCCCGAGCAGGACGCGCAGGGTATCGCCATCGAGGCGCACCTGGACAAGGGCCGCGGCGCCATGGCGACCGTGCTCGTGCAGCGCGGTACCCTCCGCGTCGGCGACTCGATCGTCGTGGGCGACGCCTACGGCCGCGTCCGCGCGATGCTGGACGAGAACGGCAACAGCCTCGCCGAGGCCGGCCCGTCCCGTCCGGTGCTGCTGCTCGGTCTGACCTCGGTGCCCCGCGCCGGCGACAGCTTCATCGTCGTCGACGAGGACCGCACCGCCCGTCAGATCGCCGAGAAGCGCTCGGCCCGCGACCGCAACGCCGCCTTCGCGCAGCGTCGGGTCCGGGTGTCCCTGGAGGACCTGGACAAGGCGATCGCCGCCGGCTCCATCGAGCAGCTCAACCTCATCATCAAGGGTGACGTCTCCGGTTCGGTCGAGGCTCTTGAGGACGCCCTGGTCAAGCTGGACGTCGGCGAGGAGGTCGAGCTCCGGGTCCTGCACCGCGGTGTGGGTGCCATCACCGAGTCCGACGTGGACCTGGCGATGGGCTCGGACGCCATCATCATCGGCTTCAACGTGCGCGCCGAAGGCCGTGCGCGCGCCGCGGCCGACAAGGAAGGCGTGGACGTCCGGTACTACTCGGTCATCTACCAGGCGATCGAGGAGATCGAGAACGCCCTCAAGGGCATGCTCAAGCCGGAGTACGAGGAGGTGCGCCTCGGCGCCGCGGAGATCCGCGAGGTCTTCCGCTCCTCCAAGTTCGGCAACATCGCCGGTGTCCTGGTCCGCGACGGCATCATCCGCCGCAACGCCAAGGCCCGCCTCATCCGCGACGGCAAGGTCGTGGCGGAGAACCTCTCGATCGAGGGTCTGCGCCGCTTCAAGGACGACGCGACCGAGGTCCGCGAGGGCTTCGAGGCCGGTGTCACCCTGGGGTCGTTCAACGACATCAAGGTCGAGGACATCATCGAGACCTACGAGATGCGCGAGAAGCCGCGCGCCTAGTCGGTGTCAGCCGGGGCCGGTCGACGGGTGGTATTTCCGTCGACCGGCCCCGGTCTCGCTGTGTAGGGTCCGGGAAGTAGTCGGACACAGCGGAGCCGGCCCGGTTCCGGGTTGCTCCCCGAGGCCTTCCAGGTCGGCGAGACCTGTCATACATGTTCGTGGGAACACTCACCTTCGACCTGCTGCTGGGCGACGTCCACTCGCTCAAGGAGAAGCGTTCGATCGTGCGGCCCATCGTGGCCGAACTGCAGCGCAAGTACAGCGTGTGCGCTGCCGAGACCGGGAACCAGGACCTGCACCGCCGGGCCGAGATCGGTCTGGCGGTGGTGGCCGGCGAAGCCGGGTACGTCACCGAAGTCCTGGACAGCTGTGAGCGGTTGGTCGCCGGCCGCCCCGAGGTGCAACTCCTCTCCGCGAGGAGGCGCTACCACAACGACGACGATGAATGAGGCCCGTGGAGCCGGTCGGCGGAAGTCGCCGTTCTCACACGGATCAGGACCGAGAGCGCCCGCAAGGCCGGGCGCGGGCCGGTACTTTGGGGCGTGGGCCCCGACGGGTGCGCAGCTCACCCGGGTACCGGGCCCACTGCACGAGGAGGCAACGTGACCGACACCGCAAGGGCGCGCAAGCTCGCCGACCGCATTCAGGTGGTCGTCGCCCAGACCCTGGAACGGCGGATCAAGGACCCCCGTCTGGGGTTCGTGACCATCACCGACACCCGGGTGACCGGAGACCTGCGCGAGGCCACCGTCTTCTACACCGTCTTCGGTGACGAGACCGAGCGCGAGGCCACCGCGGCCGCGCTGGAGAGCGCCAAGGGCGTGATCCGTTCCGAGGTCGGCAAGATCGGCGTGCGCTTCACGCCGACGCTGACCTTCGTCGCGGACGCGCTGCCGGACAACGCCCGGAACATCGACGACCTGCTCGACCGGGCCCGCACCTCGGACGCCGCCGTGCGCACCCAGGCCGCGGGGGCGGACTACGCCGGCGGCGCGGACCCGTACCGGGTTCCGGCGTCCGAGCGTGACGACGAGGACGAGTAGTCATGGCGGGTGAGCCGGCGCGGGCCGCCCCGCGAGCCGGATCGACCACGGGGGCGTCCTCCACCAGCACGGTGGAGGGTGCCCTCGCGGCGGTCCCGGGCCCGCGCACCGAGGAGAGCGGGTTCGAGCTGATCTGGCAGCAGGTGGTGGCGGAGATCGGGCGGGCCCGTTCGATCGACCTGATCTGCCACATCTGCCCGGACGGCGACGCGCTGGGCTCCTCGCTGGCGGCCGCGCTGGCGCTGCGCGCGCTCGGCAAGCAGGTGCGGGTCTCCTTCGGTGACGATCCGCAGATCGTGCCCGAGTCGCTGGTCTTCCTGCCCGGCCAGGAGCTGATCGTGCCGGCCGCCGCGGTGCCGGAGGTGCCCGAGCTGGTGCTCTGCTTCGACGTGGCCGCGGAGAGCCGGCTCGGCCTGCTGCACGACAAGGCCTTCGCCGCGCCCGTCCTGGTGGTGTTCGACCACCACGCCTCCAACCCGGGCTTCGGCACCCACCAGCTGATCGACCCGACCGCTCCGGCCACCGCCGTGCTGGTCGACGAGCTGCTGCGCCGGCTCGGCGTCGAGCTGGACGAGGAGCTGGCCACCTGCCTCTACACGGGTGTGGCCACCGACACCGGCTCGTTCAAGTACCGGGCCACCACGCCCGCCACCCACGAGCTGGCCGCCCGGCTGCTGGCCACCGGCATCCGGCACGACCTGATCTCCCGGCAGCTGTGGGACACCTCGTCCTTCGGCTACCTCAAGGTGCTCGCGGGCGCGCTCGACCGGGCCGTCTACGAGCCGGAGGCGGCCGACGGGCTGGGGCTGGTGTGGACCTGGGTGCCGTACCAGGACCTCGCGCTGTTCAGCGTCACGGTCGAGGAGATCGAGGGACTGATCGACATCCTGCGCCGCCCGGCCGAGGCCGAGGTGGCGCTGGTGCTGAAGCAGGACCCGGACGGCACGCTGCGCGGCTCCTCGCGCTCCCGGGGCGTGGTGGACGTCGCCGCGGCCTGCGCCGAACTGGGCGGCGGTGGGCACGTCCACGCGGCCGGATTCAGCGTCCGGGAGGACGTGGCCGTGGTGGTCGAGCGGTTCCGGGGCGCGCTGCGACCGGTACGTTGATCATCTCTGCTGATGTTGTTGAGAGAAAGAACCCGATGAAGCGCAAAGGCACCGGCCCGGACGGCCTGGTGATCGTCGACAAGCCCGAGGGCATCACCTCGCACGGGGTCGTCGCCAAGCTGCGGTGGCTGGCCGGGACCCGGAAGGTCGGCCACGCCGGCACCCTGGACCCGATGGCCACCGGCGTGCTGGTGATCGGCATCGAGCGGGCCACCCGGCTGCTCGGCCACCTGATGCTCACCGCCAAGACCTACGAGGCGACCGTCCGGCTCGGCCAGACCACCGTCACCGACGACCGCGAGGGCGAGGTCACCTCCTCGGCCCCGGCCGACGCCGTCACCCGGGAGGCGATCGACGCCGGGATCGCGGCACTCACCGGCGAGATCATGCAGGTGCCGTCCAAGGTCAGCGCGATCAAGATCGACGGCAAGCGCTCCTACGCCCGGGTGCGCGAGGGCGAGGACTTCGAGCTCGCGGCCCGGCCGACCACGATCCACTCCTTCACCGTGCACGAGCAGCGCGCGGCGGTCGCCGAGGACGGCACGCCGGTGATCGACCTGGACGTCACCGTCGAGTGCTCCTCCGGCACCTACATCCGGGCGCTGGCCCGGGACCTGGGCGCCGGGCTCGGCGTCGGCGGCCACCTGACCGCGCTGCGGCGCACCAAGGTGGGGCCGTACGGGGTGGAGTCGGCGCGCACCCTGGAGCAGCTGGAGGCGGAGGTCACCGGCGAGGACGCCAAGGGGCTGGAGGTGCTGCCGATCGCGGAGGCCGCGGCGGCCGCCTTCCCGCGCTGGGACCTGGACGAGGCCTCGGCGCAGAAGCTGTCGCACGGCGCCCGGCTGAAGGCGCCCGGGATGGGCGTGGACGGGCCGATCGCGGTGTACGGGCCGGACGGGCGCTTCCTCGCGCTGGTCGAGGAGAAGGGCGGGCAGGCGAAGCCGGTCGCGGTCTTCGTCGGCTGACGGCCCCACCGCTGTTCGGAGCCCCCGTCGGGAGTCATCCCGACGGGGGCTCCGCCGTTCCCGCGACACCTTCACCCGCACGAGGGAGCGCGCGGAGCGAACGCCCGTGGTGAGCGGCGCGGGCGCGGTCGGGGCGCCGCTCCGGCGGGCAGGCTCCCGACGGCGAGCGAGCGACGGCCGAAGGGGTACGGGATGCCGGGGTTTCCGGAGGGCGATCCGGGGCGGTACCTGCTGCGGATCCGCGACCTCGACGGGCGGCTGCACGGCTTGGGGTTCGTCGCCGACCCGCAGGGGAGCGTGCTGACGGCGCACGAGAGCGTGGCCGGCCTGGACCGGATCGTGCTGCACACCCCCGGCGGGCAGACCAGGGTGCTCGGCCCGGACGCCGTGCTGCCACTGCCCGGGTACGGCCTCGCCCTGCTGCGCACCGAGGCGGTCGGCGGGCTGCCGGTGCCGCCGCTGCCGCTGGCCCCCGCCGCGGCCGCGCGGGAGGTGCTGCTGCCCGCGCTGGCGGGGGAGGATGGCCGGGTGGTCGCGCTGCGCTGCGGGCTGCTCGGGGTCACCGCGGCGGCGTACCGCGGGCACCGGCTGGGCGGGGTGCTGCTGCTGGACGTGCCGGTGGTCGGCGGGGTCGCGGTACCGGCCGGCTCGCCGGTGCTGGACGCCCGCAGCGGGGCGGTGGTCGCCCTGGCCGCGCCCGCCCTGGGCGGGCCCCGGCACGGCGGGGCGCTGCCGGCCGTGGCGGTGGGGGCGGGCCCGTCGGACGGGACGGGCGGAGCCGAGGCGCTGGCCGGGCTGCTGGCGGGCAACGCGGCCGCGGTGCCCGGCTACGGCCCGGCGCTCAACCTGGCCGGGGTGCTGCGGCTGACCGCCGCCCAGGTGACGGCGGCCGGTGCCGGGCCGGGCCGGGTGGCCCACCTGGCCGCCGACCGGGTGGACCGGCCGGACGGCCTGGCCGGGGACGCTCCGGCCGCGACCGTCACCGTGCTGGTCGGCGCCCCAGGCAGCGGGCGCACCACCGAACTGGCCGCCCTGGCCGCCCGCCGCCACGGCGGCGCCCACCCGCTGCCCACCCTCTGGCTGCGCGGCGCCGACCTGCACGCCGACGACCGGTCGCTCGCCGAGCCGGTGGAGCGGGTGCTGGCCGCCGCGGCGGCCGGACTCGGCACCCCGGCGCCCGCGCCCGAGCCGGTGGCCGCGCTGTGCGCGGCGGCCGGCCGGCCGCTGCTGGTGGTCCTGGACGGCCCCGAGGAGGCCCCGCTGCCGGTGGACGCGCGCTGGCTGCGCGGCGCCGGCCAGTGGCTGACCGGCTGCGGGGCCCGGCTGGTGACGGCCTGCGGGGAGGAGCTGTGGGAACTGCTCGCGGCCGAGACCTGGGGCAGCGGCACCCCGGGCCCCCGCCGGACGGAGGAGCCGCACCCGCACGGGGACCTGGGCAGCGCCCCCACCGTGCGGATGGACGGCCGCGGCCACGGCGGGCCGAGCCTGGCCGGACAGCGGCTCGGCCCGCTGCCCCCCGAGGCGGCCGAGCGGGTGCGCCGCCGGTACGGGCTGCCCCCCGGGCACCCGGCCGCCGCCGAGGACGCCCGGCACCCGCTGGCCGTCCGGCTGGCCGGGGAGCTGTGGGCCCAGGGGCTGCACGACGGGCCGGTGCGCCGGGGCGACCTGTTCGGCGCCTTCCTGGACCTGCGCTGCCTGCGGGTGGCCCAGCGGCTGGCCGAGGAGGCTCGGCCGCGCCGCCCGGGCGCCCACCGCCGGGGCGCGGTGCGGCCCGGCACGCCGCGGCACCGGCGGGTGCGCCGGCTCGCGGCGGCGGTGGCCGGGCGGGTGCACGAGGCGGCCCGGCGGATGCTCGGCGGCCGGTCGGACGGCGGGCTGGAGCACGCCGTCTTCGAGGAGCTGTTCCCGGTCGAGGGCGGCTGGGCCACGGCGGTGCTCGCCGAGGGCCTGTTCGTCCCGGCCGGGCCCGGATTCCGCTTCGCGCACGGGGAGTTCGCGGACTGGCTGCAGGGCCGGCACCTGGACCTGGACGCGGCGCTGCGGCTGCTGCTCGGCGAGGCCGAGGACACCGCGCCCTGGCCGGCCGGCGAGCCGGAGGAGCCCGGCGGCCACCGCGCGGGGGAGCCGGCCGACGGGGCGAACGCCGTGCCCCGGCACCGGATCGGCCCGGTCGTCGCCGCGCTGCGCCGGGTGGCCGAGACCTGGGGCGCCGGCGCCCTCGACCCGTGGCTGCACCGGATCTGGCGCGCCCTGGACCTCCGCCCGCCGGGCAGTGAACCCGCCTGGTGGGCCGCCGGGTTGCTCGCCGCGGGTCTGACCGTCGGCCCGGACCCGGCCGAACACCGGGCACTGCTCGACCAGTTGGCGTCCCGGATCGCCGAACGGGCGGGCCCGGCGGGCACGGCGGCGCTCCGGGCGGCCGGACTCGGCCGCTTCGGCCCGGCCTTCTGGACCGGCCTCGGCCTGCCCGTCGAGGCCGAACTCGACCTGCTGCGCCGCCTGATGCCCGCCGACGGCCCCGGGCAGCGCTACCTCGCCGCGGTGGCCGAGCGGCTGCGCGCCGACCCGGTCGCGGTGTTCCCGCTGCTCTGTGCCTGGTTCGAGGACGCGCGCGGCCTGCCGGGGCGCCCCGGCCGCACCGTCGCCGACGTCGCCCACGACCTGCTGCGCGCCCACCGCCGGCTCGCCCTGGACGAGCTGGCCGACGCGCTGGCCGCGGCCGCGCACCCGAGGGCGGACGCACTGCTGACCGTGCTCGCCGCCGAGGAGCCGTCCGCGCTCTGCCGCGCGGTGGACCGCTGGAGCCACGACCGGCGGCCCGAACGGCACGTCGCGGCCGCCGTGCACGCGCTGCGGACCGCCCCGTACGCCTCCGGTGCCGGGGCGGAGCTGCTGCGGTACACCGCGCTGACCCTGCTCGCCCGGGAGGACGAGCCCGGCCTGCACGGGGCCGCGCTGGCCCTGCTGGTCGGTGACCCGGCGACCCGCTCCGCGTACCTGCCGGCCGCCCTCGCCCGGCTCCGGGCCGGCGGCGACGCCTTCCTCACCCCGCGGGCGCTCGCCCCGGCCCTGGAGAGCGACCCGGAGCCCGTCCTGGCCGCGTTCGCCGCCCGGTCGGCCGGCCCCGGCGCGGTCCTCGCCGAGACGCTGCGGGTGCTCGCCGACGCCACCGCCCCGGCGGCCGTGCGGCGGGGCGCCGAGCTGGCCGCCGGGCTGCTGCGGGCGGACCCGGCGCCGGCCGGGCCGGTCGCCGTCGACTACCTCGGCCGCCGGCTGGGGCGCGCCGGCGCCGTCGGCCCGGCCGACCGGCTGGAGCTGCGGGTGCTGCTCGGCGTCGCGCTGGCCGCCCGCGGGGCGGAGGTCCGGCGGCCGTTCGCGGAGGTGCTGTCCGTCCCGGTGGCCGACCCGGCGGCGGACGCGCTGCGCTGCGAGCTGCTGGACACCCTGCTCGCCACCGAGGCCGACCCGGCGGTGCTGACCACCGCCGTGGAACGGCTCGCCGAGCACTGCGCGGCCGAGAATCCCGCCCGGGCCCGGGCGGTGCTGGCCCGGGCCACCCCGGGGCTGCCGGGCGCGGACGAGCTGCTGGTGCGCTGCGCCGGACGGTCGGCGGCCTTCGCCCGGCTGCTCGCCCGCTGGCCGTCCGGCGCCGCGCCGACCGCCCCGGACGGCCCCCGACTGGCCCGGATGCGGGCCCTGACGGCGGCCGGACGGGACCCTCAGTACGCCGCCGCCGAGGCCGAGCGGGCCGTGTCCGGGCGGGCGGCGGGGCCCTCGGCGGGCTCAACCCGTATTCCGGTGCCTGAGCCGGGGCAGGCGCATGGCACGCTATAGGGGTTCGGGTTTTGAGCGTTTGAGCGTACAGAGGGTACGCGCCGTACGGAACAAGGAGCGGTCAGGTGCAGCGCTGGCGTGGCCTGGAGGAGATCCCCGGGGACTGGGGACGCAGCGTCGTCACCATCGGCTCGTTCGACGGGGTGCACCGCGGGCATCAGCTGATCATCGGGCGGGCGGTCGAGCGGGCCCGCGAACTCGGTCTCCCGGCGGTCGTGGTGACCTTCGACCCGCACCCGCGCGAGGTCATCCGGCCGGGCAGCCACCCGCCGCTGCTCGCGCCGCACCCGCGCCGCGCCGAGCTGATCGCGGAGCTGGGCGTGGACGCGGTGCTGGTGCTGCCGTTCACCACCGAGTTCTCCCAGGAGTCCCCGGAGACCTTCGTCCGGCAGGTGCTGGTGGACGCGCTGAGCGCGCGGGTCGTCATCGAGGGCCCCAACTTCCGCTTCGGCCACCGGGCCGCCGGGGACGTCGCGCTGCTCGGCGAGCTGGGCCGGGCGGACGACTTCGAGGTCGAGGTGGTCGACC
This sequence comes from Kitasatospora sp. NPDC091257, assembly GCF_044757675.1. Taxonomy (NCBI): domain Bacteria; kingdom Bacillati; phylum Actinomycetota; class Actinomycetes; order Kitasatosporales; family Streptomycetaceae; genus Kitasatospora; species Kitasatospora sp. NPDC091257. The sequence goes on along the minus strand of NZ_JBIVVI010000112.1, from coordinate 2,046 downwards.
TCCAGGTGTGCGGTACGGCCGGGGCCGGCGAGCCGTTCTCCTCCAGCCTGACCCGCCGGCTGGTCGAGTCCGGGGACATGGCCGGCGCGGGCGAGGTGCTGGGCCGCCCGCACCGGGTCGAGGGCGTGGTGGTGCGCGGCGCGCAGCGTGGCCGCGAGCTGGGCTACCCGACGGCCAACGTCGAGACCGTGCCGCACAGCGCGATCCCGGCCGACGGCGTGTACGCGGGCTGGCTGACCGCGGACGGCGAGCGGATGCCGGCGGCGATCTCGGTCGGCACCAACCCGACCTTCGACGGCACCGCCCGCACCGTGGAGGCCTACGCCATCGACCGGGTCGGCCTGGACCTGTACGGGATGCACGTGGCCGTGGACTTCCTGGCCTACCTGCGGGGGATGGAGAAGTTCGACTCCATCGACGCGCTGCTGGACCGGATGGCCGACGACGTCAAGCGGGCCCGTGAGCTGACCGACGGCGTCTGAGCGCCGCAACGCCGGAAGGGGCCCACCGACACCAGGTCGGTGGGCCCCTTCCGCCGTTTCACTGCTGGGGCGCCTGCGGCGGGTAGCCGTAGCCCGGTCCCGGCTGCTGCCCCCAGGGCGCCCCGGGAGCGGGCTGCGGCGGGTAGCCGTACCCGGGCGGGGGCGGCGGGACCTGGCCGGGCTGCGGGGCCCACGGTGCCCCCGGGGCGGGCTGGCCGGCCTGCTGCGGGTACGGCTGGGGCTGCTGCTGCGGGTCGGCGTACGGCTGCGGGTAGCCCGGCTGGGCCTGCGCCTGGGCCTGCTGCTGCCAGCCGGCCTGCTGGGCGGCGGCCTGCTGGGCCCGGACGATGTCCTCGCCGACCAGGGTGGCCAGATCGAAGTAGGCCTCGCGGACCTTGGGCCGCATCATGTCGAGGTTGACCTCGGCACCGGCCGCCAGGCTCTCGTCGAACGGCACCACGACGACGCCGCGGCAGCGGGTCTGGAAGTGCGCGACGATGTCCTCGACCTTGATCATCTTGCTGGTCTCGCGCACCCCGGAGACCACCGTGATGCTGCGCTGCACCAGGTCCGCGTAACCGTGCGCGGAGAGCCAGTCCAGGGTGGTCGAGGCGCTGGAGGCGCCGTCCACGCTGGGGGTGGAGACGATGATCAGCTGGTCGGCCAGGTCCAGCACGCCGCGCATCGCGCTGTACAGCAGGCCGGTGCCGGAGTCGGTCAGGATGATCGGGTACTGGCGGCCCAGCACGTCGATCACCTGGCGGTAGTCCGAGTCGTTGAAGGTGGTCGAGACCGCCGGGTCGACGTCGTTCGCCAGGATCTCCAGGCCCGAGTTCAGGTCCTGCGAGGTGAACTGACGGATGTCCATGTAGCTGCGCAGGTGCGGGATGGCCGTCACCAGGTCGCGGATGGTCGCGCCGGTCTGGCGCTTGACCCGGCGGCCCAGGGTGCCCGCGTCCGGGTTGGCGTCGATCGCGATCACCTTGTCCTGGCGCTCGCTGGCCAGGGTCGCGCCGAGCGCGGTGGTGGTCGTGGTCTTGCCGACACCGCCCTTGAGGCTGATCACGGCGATCCGGTAGCAGCTCAGCACGGGGGTGCGGATGATCTCCAGCCGGCGGGCCTTCTCGGCCGCCGCGGCCTTGCCGCCGAACTGGAAGCGCGGCTGCTGGCGCTGCTGCTTGGGCTGGCTGCGCAGCAGCCGGTCCGAGGACAGCTCGACGGCGGCGGTGTAGCCGAGCGGCGCGCCGTGCGCCGTCTGCTGCGGGGCGGCGGCCTGCTGGAACGCGCTGGGCTGCGGGGCCTGCGGCGGCTGCTGCTGCCACGCCTGGCCGGGCAGGGGCTGGCCGGGCAGGCCCTGCGGACCGGGCTGCGGCTGGGCCGGCTGCTGGTACGCGGCGGGCTGCGGCCAGCCGCCCTGGCGCGGGTCCACCGGGCCGGGCTGCGGCACCGGACCGGGCTGCGGCGGGACGGCGGCCTGCTGGGCTTGCTGCGCCTGCTGGGCCGCCCACGCGGCCTGCGGGTCCCAGGCCGCCGCCGGGCCCTGGGGGTCCTGGGGGTGCTGGGG
>NZ_JBIVVI010000111.1:0-12344 GCF_044757675.1 Kitasatospora sp. NPDC091257 | reverse complement strand
CCCCCACCGGCCCGGCGCCCGGCGCGGGCCCGGCGACCGCACCCCAGCCCGACCCGCAGCAGCCCGACCCGCAGCAGCCCTGACCGCGCGTCCCGCGCAGCACCTCGCCCCGCCGAGCATCAGCTCGGCGGGGCGACGTGCTGCTCCCTCAGCCAGGCCACCGGACCGTGCTGCCGTCCGGCGCCGTGTAGCCCGTGAAACGGCCCGCCGGACCGGCCTCGACGGTGAACCACTCCCGGCGGGGCCGGTTCCGGTCGAGCCATGTCCGGTGGGCCGCTTCGATCACCGTCCAGAGGTCGCGCGGGCCGCTGAGGGTGACGGTGCCGCCCCGCGCGCGGGCGGTCGAGCCGTCCGCGGTGTCGCGGAGGACATGGCCGTCGCGGACGACGGTCGGGCCGAGGTGAAGGTCGGCCCAGAACGCGAACCCCGGGTCGTCCAACACGCGGGCGCAGGTCTCCGTGATCCGGCTGTCGCCGTGCTCCTCAAACACTTCCCGGTCTGCTTCCGTTCCGTCTCGCAGCGGCATGAAGCCGGCCGGACGGTGCAGGTACCGCCCCACCGCGCGTCCGTCCGGCAGCTTGGTGAGCCTGGCCACCGCGCCGCCGATCGGAACGACCAGAAGACCACCGGGCGCGCACTGGTCGAGCCACGCCCGGGGCAGCCGGCGAACACCGCAGGTCGCGATGATCCGGTCGTACGGCGCGCCGCCCGGGTACCCGTCGGCTCCGTCGGCCACCGCGACCGTCGGACCGAAGCCCGCCTCACCCAGCCGGGTACGGGCGGTGGCCACCAGGTGCTCGCCGCGATCGATGGTCGTGACGTGCCGGTCCCCGGCGAGTTGGCAGAGCAGCGCGGCGTTGTAGCCGGTGCCCGTGCCGATCTCCAGCACCCGGTCCCCGGGGCTGACGTCCAACGCGTCGAGCATGTCGGCCATCAGGCTCGGGAGCGTGGACGAGGACGTCGCCACCCCGCTCACCCCCTCCGGGCCGGCCACCTCCGCGTGGATGCCGTCGACCTCGGTGACCAGCACCCGGTCCGCGTACACCTCCCGCAGCCAGCCGTCGCCTGCCCGCCAGGGACGGTGCACGCCGTCCTCCTCCCGGAAGAACGCGGGAACGAACGGATGCCGCGGCACATTGAGGAACGCCTCCACCACCCGCGAGGACAGCACAGTGCTCGCCCGCTCGATCTCCGAGGCCAACGCGATCCGGGCCCGCAGGAGTTGGTCGTCGTAGGGCACGGTCGTCATACCCCGTCGATCCCTTCCAAGTAGTCGCAGATCGCGGTCGTGATGGGCAGCCCGGTCGCCTGCTCGATGAACCCGTACTGCCCGTTGGGATTGACTTCGAGGAACGTCCATTTCCCCGAGGGCGATACGACGAAGTCGAAGGCCCCATAAGGGAGTCCGAGCCTGCCCAGCATGCGGCGCACCGCACTCGTCACCGCTGCCGGAGGATCACAGACCTGATAGGTCAGATTGTCGTAGTCGCTGCGCCAATCGACTTCTGCTGCTGACGAGTTCGCGTGGATCTCCGCAGCGAACAGCTGCCCGTCCACAGCGGTGAGACGCACTTCATGGGCCTTGGGAACCCACTCCTGGAACAGGTTCGCCGTGGTGGAGATCGATGGATGATCGGTCCCGCCTTCCTCCAGCACGTTCGCGTAGACAGCGACGGACCGACCACCGACAGTCCCGCGGATCGACGTGAAGGGCTTGTACACCACCGGACCCCCGATGCCCTCCGCGAACTCCCGTGCAGCCGAAGGGCTGTTGGTGATCAGCGTGCGTGGCACTCGAAGCCCGGACTCGGCCGCCACCCGGAGCTGGAACGGCTTGTACTCGGCATCGGCGGCACGGCCCGGCGGCGGCAGCCACCGGCAGGACAGCGCCGACAGCAAGCCTCCGAACCCTCGCCGCGCCTCCGCGGAGGCCACGCTGCGGGCCTCCGCGGACATCTCGGCGGGGAACTCCGGTGCGGTCGGGCGGCGATAGTAGACCGACCGGACGGTGGAGAGGTCCAGCGTGCGCCTCTCGGTGGCCAGCGTCCCGGCCCAACCGGATGCCCCGTCGAGGCCGGCCACCACGGCCAGCCTCGACGGGAACCACGCCGTGTCCGCCCGGAAGACGGGAGTTCCCCGCCGGTTCAGCTCCTCGATCACGAGGTCGGCGGTGGGATCGAAGGTCCCCGTCAGCACGAGGACGGCATCGGCGGTCGGCATCTCAGTCGTTGCTGCTTCCTGGGTCGTCCGGCGCGTCCATCTGCCCGGAGGGCTGCGTCGGACCGTAGGTCTTGGGCGGGTTGCTGGTCAGGTAGACGCCGGGCGGGAGGCCCTCGTACGTGCAGGTCTGCGTCTCGTCGTCGTAGCCGATGCCGGCGGCCAGGATCCCCCCGGCCCCGGTGACCGGGACGAGGAAGCGGAAGGCGAACGGGCTCCCGGGCCCGTTCTCGCCGTCCAGCCCGGGCATGAGCGTCGCACCGGCGACGCCCATCGGCAGCCGGGACTCGGCGCGGTCGAAGACCGGGACGCCTCCCGGCCGGCTCAGGACGGTGGTGAGCATGTGTACCTCCGCGTCGTCGCACTCATCGAATCGCCGGCCACGGATAGCCTGCGATGTCGGACGAAAAGCAACGCTAGACCATTGGATTCCGGACATCCAGGCCTATTCGAGTTCCCGCATAAATTCCCCGGCTCATACTACGAGGACCGCCGGAAATCATCTGACCATTGTTCGAGCAGGCATCGGGCATCATCCCCGACATGCGACTCCCTGCGAAAGAAATCAAACAGCTGCCGATAGTGATCGATATCCTTGGGATCACGCAGGACGAGCCGCCCGGTGAACAACTCGATCGTCACGAGCTGCGCCCCGTAGACCGTGAAGGTGTGAAAGGGAACGTCGGCCACCCGGGCAGACAGCGGGATAATGCCGACATTGACGTTCGGGAGCTGAGAAACGGAGGCGATTCGGTCCAGCTGGACGGCCATGATCGGCGAGGCGCACAGTTTCCAACGGACAGCCGATTCGGTCAGCAGGAAGTCGAATCGCTTGCTCTCGTCGTAGAGAACGGCCTGGCGTTCGAGCTTCAGAGCGATGGTCCGGGACACATCGCCTTCGATGGGGTCGATCGGAGGACTCATGGCCGTACGCATGTACTCCGGTGTCTGAAGCAGACCGGACGGCATCGCGGGCAGGAAGTAGCGGATGTGCTGGGCGCCGCTTTCGAGAGCAGCCAGTTCGCGTTGCCGCACATGCAGGCCACGACGGACGGAAGCACGGACGTCCTCGTATTCGGCATTGGCCACGCTGGCCAGGTCGAGCAGTTCCTGGGCCAGGTCAGCGTCCATGCCCACCGCGGCGATGATCTGCTGGACGTCGACGACCGTGGGGAGAACCTTCCCGGTCTCGATACGGGAGATCTTGCTCTGACTCATCCCGCACCGCACGGCCAGACGCTCACCGGAAAGGCCGGAGGCACGTCGAAGATCCTTGAGCGCCGCTGCAAGGTTTCGACGTTGCTCTCCGGCCCTACCGGGATCGAGGGTCAAGCTGTGCTGTACTCCGTGAACGGGACCGAGAGGGACAGAGCGAGATCACGCCAGCGCCGGTACTGCTCCAGATCAGGATCCTCCAGGAGATCCCGCGCGATCTGCGTGCCGTCGGAGCGGTACTTCATGTCGACCACTTTCCTGCTGTCGAACATCCAGAAGTCCTGCTCCGGAAGCCCGGGATTCTCCCGTCCGGTGAGGTCCAGGATCCGGATGTCCTCGCCGGCCTCGACGTTGTACGCGTAGGCGGCGAACTCGTAGCGCAGGTAGTCGGACAGCGGCCTGGTCAGGACGTGGACCCGCCCGATCCACCGCCCGGTCGCACAGTAGTTCCGAACTCGGACAAGCCACGGATCGTCCGCAGGAATATGCAACTCGCCAGTGGCCAGGAATTCCTGAAACTCCTCGTCCTCACCGGGCATGGCATAGGAATTCAGGGTCTCCAGCCGGAACGCCTCACGCTCGAACGAGTCGAAGAACGGGCGCCAGGAGTCACCATCCAAGAGCACGGAACGCCTCCCGCAACACGTCTTCGGGAATCTCCACCGGGCGTGCCGCGGGGCCGGTGGGCGCGGCGGCGCACGGCCCGGTGAGGGTGCCGTGCGCCGCCGCCGTCGGGGCGGGCCGGGAGGGCCCGGGCGTCAGTTGACGAAGAGGGCCGGGCTGCCGGCGACCGAGGTGTCGAGGACCGGGCCGTAGGTGGCGCTGAAGTAGCCGGTCGCGAAGCACAGGCTCGGCCCGGAGGCCAGGGCGAACGGCTGGCCGGTGAAGCCGATGGTGTTGCCGGTGTTGGAGGTGGTGCCGTTGATCCCGGTGGTGTTCTGGTAGTTGCAGTTGATGCTGCCCAGGATGGTGTTGAGCACCACCGTGGTGCCCATCACGCCGGCCGCGCCGGGGGTGAGCTTGACCGGGTTGCCGGGGCCGTCGCTGACGGTGTTGGTGAACGGCAGGCTGGTGACCGTGACGCTCTTGACGCCGGTGACGCCGATGACGTTGGAGGTGCAGGATCCGAAGGTCTGGGTGTTGAGCTGCTCGGTGGCGCTGCCCGGCGCGGCCGGGTTGGAGGTCACCGTCGCCGAGAAGGAGGAGGCGGCACACTTGACGCCGGTCGTCCCGGTGGCGCTGTTGTAGAAGGTCGCGGAGGTGCCGGAGACCAGGTTGGCGGTCAGTACGTCGCCGACGGCGACGGCCGGGCCGGTCGGGCTGCCGGTGGTCAGGACCGCGCCGGCGGCCTGGGCGGGGGCGACGGCCGCGCCGGTGAGGGCGAGTGCGGCGAGGGCGGCGGTGGCGAGGGTGCGGCTGATGCGCATGAGGGTGCCTCTCTCCGTCCGACGGACGGGTGGGGGAATCCCCGCGTGCGGGTGTGGTGGTGTGCACGACGGGGGAGGTGCATGGCGTACCGGAGTGCTTCGTACCGGAGTGCTTCGTACCGGTGGTTCGGCGCCGGTGGCCCGGTGCCGGGGCGACGTCCCGCGGGCTCGGCACCGGCCGGCGTGCGGGCGGGCCCGGCGCCACGGGCCCGCCCGCTCGGTACGGCGGTGCGGACGTACGCAAGGGTGGGCGTACGGCGGTGCGGTGGTACGGCATTGCGGTGGCACGGTCCTGCGGTGGTGGTGCGGCGTTGCGGTGGCACGGTCGTGCGTACGGACGGCGGCGTGGAACACCAACGGCACCGCGCCGTTCGGTCGGGGACGTGCGGTGCCGTGGGGCACGTCGACGGCTGCCGCCGTCGCGCCCCGTCTCCGCCGTGGTCCCGTGGCCCGGGCGTTCGCCCGGGCTCCCCGGAGCCCCCGGAGGTCCGGCCGGTGGGGGCCTGCTGGCCCACCGGTTGGAAACCTGTCAGTGTTGTAAACCCGGTGTTCCATCAATGTCAATACAGGACACAGGAGTTGGTGATGGATCGGAAGAACCTCCGTGGAGCCGACGTGGTCCTGCTGCCGGGCGCCCGGACCGGCCGCGATCCGGCGCGCTCGATCAAGCCCGGGCCGCGCCGGCTGCCCGCCGGTGTGGTCGCCGCGACCCAGCGCGAGCGGCTGCTGGACGGCCTGGTGCGGACCGTCGCCGAGCGCGGCTACCAGCACGCGACGATCAGCGACATCTGCCGCGCGGCGGGCGTGACCAGGCCGGTCTTCTACGAGCTGTTCAGCGGCAAGGAGGACGCCTTCCTGGCCGCGCACCGGCACGGCACCGGTGTGGTGATCCGGCGGATGGCGGCGGCCTTCACGGCCGAACCCGACTGGTGCCGGGGCATCCGGAAGGCGCTCGGCGCGATGCTCCAACTTCTCGCCGGAACACCGGCGTTCGCCACGATGGCGGTGATCGAGGTCGAGGCGGTCGGCTCGGCGGGCCGACGGGAGCGGGCCCAACTACTGACCAGGTTCCGGGCGTTCTTCGATGAGGTGCCCCAACTGCCGGGCGGGGTCGACTCGAAGGAGATGGTGGACTCGGTGGTGGGCGGCGTCTACAGCGCGATCTACCGGTGGATCGACTCCGGCCGGACCGAACAACTGATGGAACTACTACCGGTGTTGAGCATGTTCTGCCTGTCGCCGTTCCTCGGTCCGGCGGAAGCGGCCGAGAGGATGGGGGTGCGGGACTGGCCGAAGCGGGTCGCCGATTGGTGAAGATCCCTTCGTGCACCCGTATTGACCCGGCCAATACCGGGCAGTAGCTTCCCAGTTACTTACCGCGTGCTGACCGGACCCGCCCCGCTGCCGAGGGGCGGACGGCCCGGTCGCGCCCGGGGAACGCTGTCCGCGCCAGGACAACGTGCCAAGTGCCTGCAGACCCATCCACCCACAGGGAGCACACACATGGCCATGTCCGAGGACGCCGCCACGGCGGCCGAGACCCCGCAGACGCCGAGCGGGCCGAGAAGAGGACGGGTCCGGCTGAAGCGCACCGCCCTGATGGCCGTCCCGGCCGTCGCCGCCGGGGGCGTCCTGATGGCGCTCACCGCCCAGGGCGTGCTCGCCGCCCAGTTCTCCATCTCCGGAATGCCGTTCACCATCACCGCGGACAAGCTGGACGGCGAGGGCTTCGCCCAGTTCGGCGCGCTGGACTCGATGATCCCCGACAGCCCCAACGCCGGCTCCACCGGCGGTCAGGTGCTGGTCGCAGTGTCGGCGATCAAGAAGGCCGAGATCACCAACCTGTGCCAGAGCGTCGACCTCGGCGGCATCAACCTGGTGATCCACGCGGGCGACGGCGGCACCCCCGTCACCGCCTCCGACCTCACCACCGACTCCGACCTGCTCTCCGGCGACGCGGAGTTCAAGAACATCGAGATCGGCGGCGACGCCAGCACCTACACCAAGGCCGGCCCGGTCGGCAAGGGCGGCGCCGGTGTCTTCGGCCAGCAGGCCGACCACGTCACCCTGACCCACCTGAACCAGCACAACTACGCGAGCACCGCCGTCGGGTTCAAGCTGCCCAACCTGCGGCTGAGCTTCAGCTCCACGGGCTGCTGACCATGACGGAGTCCGTACCGGAGCCGGCCGGCACCGGCGAGGGCACCGCGGCACGGGCCGAGGGGGTGGCCGCCGAGGGGACGGCGGCCGCGCCCGCCCAGGCCGCGGCGGCCACCGCCGCCGAGCCGACCGCGCGCCCGACCAAGCGCGACTGGCGGGGCAAGCGACCGTTCTGGGGCGGGCTGCTGGTGACGCTCGGCGGCGCCGAGATCCTGTTCACCCTGAAGGCCCCGCTGCCCGTCATCCTGCACATCGGGATGCAGGGGCTGGCCGGGTACCTGGTGCCGGCGGTGATGATGCTGTGCGGCCTGCTGATCCTGTTCAATCCGGCGCAGCGGCTGTTCTACTCCATCCTCGCCGTGCTGGCCTCGCTGGCCAGCTGGCTCACCTCCAACCTGGGCGGCTTCGTGATCGGGATGCTGCTCGGAGTGGTCGGCGCCTGTCTCACCTTCGGGTGGCTGCCCGAACAGCCGCTGCGCCAGGGCCGGCAGCGGCGGCTGGAGCGCCGGGAGACGCACCGGGCAGGGGTCTGACGACGGCGGTGCCCCGGGTCCTGGTGGTGGGAGAGCACCGGGGCGTGGGGCACCCGCCCGTCGCACCCGTTCCTTCGCGGCCGTCCTGCCGCGCGTGTCCTTCGGCGGCTGTCCTTCCGGGGCCGTGCCCGCCCATCCGGGCGGTCCGGTCCGTGGTGGCCGAAAACCATCCCGGTCCACACGTACCAACGCAAGGGGTCGATGGTCCCGGGTTCCTCCGGGGCGATCGGCCCTTCTCGCGCTCGGCGGCCCGGCAGTTGACTGGGCGGGACATGGACAACAGCAGCATGAGCACTGGCACCGCCACCGCCACCGCCGAGTACGACCGCCTGATCGCCCGCCATCACGCGATGCGCCTGCGACGCCAACTCCTCGCCCCCTCCTCCTCGGGCGGCGGCGACTTCGGGTACGGCGCGTACGGCGAGGACGGCGGCTACGACGGCGCCGCCGACCAGCACCTGATCCGGCGCGACCTCGACCTGATCTCCCCGCTCGCGGACCTGATCGACCACCTCTACGCGGTGATGTTCAGCCATCGCCCGTATCTGCGACCGCTCTTCCCCGTCTCGATGGAGTTCCAGCAGTTCCACCTGGAACGGATCTTCCACCACCTGATCGACCACCTCGACCGCCCGGCCGAACTGGAGCAGACACTCCGCCAACTCGGCCGCGACCACCGGAAGCTGGGCGTCCGGCCGGTGCACTACGAGGCCTTCGAGGAGGCCCTGTGCGCGGCCGTCCGGCACCGGGCCGGCGAGCGCTGGACCGAGGACCTGGAGGGCGCCTGGGTGCGGATGCTGCGCTTCGCGGTCGGCGCGATGGTGGCCGGCGCCGACTCCGCGCTCACCGAACCCCCGTACTGGCACGCCGTGGTGACCGGCCACGAACGCCGCCGCCCCGACCTCGCCGTGCTGCGTGTGCGCACCGGCGAGCCGTACCCGTACCGGGCCGGGCAGTACGGCACCGTCGAGCACCCGGCGCTGCCGCACACCTGGCGGCAGTACTCGATGGGCTGCGCCCCGCGCGCCGACAACGAGCTGGAGTTCCACGTCCGCCGCACCGGCCCCGGCGGGGTCAGCGCCGCCCTGGTCGAGCACATCGCCGTCGGCGACCGGCTGCGCCTCGGCCCGCCGCGCGGCAGCCTGCTGCCCGACGGCGACGCCCGCGACCTGCTGCTGGTCGCGGGAGGCACCGGCCTCGCCCCGATGAAGGCGATCATCGAGCAGCAGACCACCCGCCGGCCGACCGGCCGCCGAGTCCACCTGTTCGTCGGCGCCCGGGAGCGCGCGGACCTCTACGACTGGCATTCGCTGGCCGAACTCGGCCTGCACAAGCCGTGGTTGACCGTCACCCCGGTCACCGTCGGCGAGCTCGCCGACACCGTCGCCTCGGCCGGCGACTGGCGCGAGCACCTGGCCTGCGTCACCGGGCCGATCGGCATGGTCGGCTCCGTCCGCACCCGGCTGGCGGCGGCCGGGCTGCCGTCCACGCAGGTGCGGTTCGACCAGGCGCTGTACCGGTGACGCCGGCCGGACGGCCGGCGGACCGGCGGCCGCCGACCAGGCGGCCGTCCGCTCCGTCGGCGGGTCAGCGGTAGCAGTAGGAGTCGGAGGAGGCGTCGCCGCCCGCCAGGTGGGTCTGGTGGACGCGCAGGCCCCGGAAGTCGGCGCCGTGCGGGAAGAAGCGCTCGTCGATGCTCAGCCCGCCGGCCTCCGGGTCGGCGTCCAGCTTGACCATCCAGGGCTCGATGCCCTCCGGGTAGAACTGGTCGTCCCAGGCGCCGTAGAGCGAGTTGGTGAGGTACAGCCGCCGGCCGTCCCGGCTGATCTCCACCATCTGCGGCGCCCCGCTCAGCGGACGGCCGGGCTCCGCCGGGTGCGGGGTGCGGGCGGCGATCCCGCCGAGCCGCACCGAGCCGGCCAGGCGGGGGTGGAACGGGTCCGAGACGTCGTACTGGAACAGCTCCCCGGTGCCCCACGCCGAGACGTACAGCCAGCGGTCGTCCACCGACAGGTTGATGTCCGTGACCAGCGGCGGCACCGCGCCGAACGGCTGCAGCGCGGGCGGCAGGTCCTCGGCCTTGGCCGGCTCGGCGGGGATCTCGATCACCTTGCGCGCGGTGAACGCCGGCCCGTCCCGGTACCAGAGCCACACCGAGGAGGAGAGGTCCTCGACGTTGGTGACCACGCCGACGAAGCCCCACTCCGCCTGCGGATCGTGCGCCGGGCGCAGCTCCAGCACCATCTGGTACTGGTCGCCGAGGTCCACCCGCTGGAGGTGGCGCCCGGAGTCCAGCTCCCAGAAGTGCAGCGCGTGGCCGTACTTGCGCCCGAGCAGGAGGTCCGGCACCACGCCGTCCTCGACCATCGACGGGGTGCCCCACTCGCTGGTGATGCCCACGTTGGTGCCCAGGTGCCACCAGACGTCGTACGCGAAGTGCTGCGGACCGCGCTCGGTCTCCCAGGGGCGAAGCACCTCGAAGGTGGTGTGGTCGAGCAGCGCCACCCCGCCCGGCCCGTCCTCGCCCTCGGCGCCGCCGAGGCAGGAGAGGAAGACGCCGTCGGGGCCGCAGTGCAGGGTGTGCGGGCGCGAGTAGCCGGCCTTGGCGGCCAGCTCCTCGGCCTCGATCGTCTTCACCAGGCGCGGGCGGACCGGGTCGGGCCGGGTGTCCAGGACGTGCAGCCGGGAGGAACGCAGCCCGGGCAGCAGCAGGTAGCGCCGCTCGGGGTTCTCGTGGCAGGCGTGGGCGAGGGCGCTGGAGCAGGCGTTCCAGCCGAAGTGGTGCAACTCGTCGCCGAGCGTGGGCAGTTCGGCGAAGTTCAGAACCTTCCCGTAGCTCGCCGAGTCCGGATCGGTGTCGACGCTCAGCAGTGCGTCCGGCTGCTGCCCCGACCGGTCGAACCCGGCCACGTACGCCAGCTTCTCCGGCGGAGCGGCGATCGCCTCGGCGGCCGAACGGTAGAGCGACGGATCGGTATGCCCGTGCTGCATGCAAACTCCCCAACTCGCCTGGTCTGTCCGGGAAGCGTTCCACAGAACCACCGGCGCACAGGAGGCGCACGAGAAGCGGCCGGGAGGCGCGGGCGGCTACCCTGACCGGGTGCACAACAGCATTCGCGGGGGCAGCTTCCACGGCCCGGTCGTCCAGGCGGCCACCGCGCACGTGACGGAGGGCAGCACCTGGATCGCTCTCCAAGCCGTGTTCAAGGACCTCGGCCGGCACGAGGAAGCCGAGGAGGCCCGTCGGCAGGCCGATCGTGCCACCGACGACGCCCACGCAGCGTTCTCCGAAAGCATTGCGATCATCACATCGCGCCAGGTCGGAGATGTCGGGGTCGACAACGGCTGAGCCAGTACAGTCACCCTCATGGAGTTCCGTGAAGACATCCTGGGTGCCCCCTACGAGGCCGCCGAGCTGACGCTGCGGCCGGACGACGAGGGGGCGGTGTGCGCGACGCTCGTCCGCCGGCCGGTGCCCGGGGCGGACCGGGCCGTGCTGTACATCCACGGGTACAACGACTACTTCTTCCAGACCAACCTCGCGGACCACTACACCGCGCTCGGCTTCTCCTTCTACGCCCTCGACCTGCGCAAGTACGGCCGCTCGCTGCGCCCCCACCAGTCGCCGAACTTCGTCCGCGACCTCACCGAGTACGACGAGGAGATCGACGAGGCCGTCCGGATCATCCGCGAGGTGGACGGGCACCGGCAGCTGCTGCTGAACGGGCACTCCACCGGCGGGCTGATCGGGGCCCTGTGGGCCGGCCGGCGGGCCGGGCGCGGGGTGGTGGACGGACTGTTCCTCAACAGCCCGTTCCTGTCGATGCCGGTCGGGCCCGCGGTCCGCACACTCGGCGGGCCCGCCGTGACGGCGGTCGGGCGGCTGGCGCCGACCCGCGTCCTGCCGTCCGCGCTCAACCCGCACTACACCCACAGCCTGCACAAGGACCACCAGGGCGAGTGGGACTTCGACCTCACCCTCAAGCGCCCCGAGAGCTTCCCGCTGTACGCGGGCTGGCTGTCGGCGATCCACCAGGGCCACCGGCGGCTGCACCGGGGACTGGGCATCGACGTGCCGGTGCTGCTGATGGCCTCGACCCGGTCCATCTCCACCACCACGTGGCACAACGCGCTGCACCACGCCGACGCCGTGCTGCGCGCCGACGACATCGCCGCGCAGGGGCCGCGGCTGGGCCGGCACGTCACCGTCGTGCGGATCAAGGGCGGCATGCACGACCTGGTGCTGTCCGGTGCGGAGGCCCGCGCCGAGGTGTTCGCCGAACTGGACCGCTGGCTCGCCGCCTACCTCGACGTCGAACCCGTCGGGGAGCACGCGTGACCTTCCCGCAGCACGAGGGTGCCGAGCACATCGAGCAGGCCGAGGCCGACGAGCACGACGAGCACGACGAGCCGGTGCCCGTCGGGCGGCGGACCGACCTGGGCTTCGCCAAGCTCATGCCCGACCTCGACCGGGACGGCGGCTGGCTGCTCACCCTGGACGGCACCCCCCAGTCCTACGTCGACCTCGCCGACCCGACCCACCTGGAGTTCGAGTACACCCGGCGCCTCGGCCACCTCGCCGACGCCCTCGCCCCCGCCGGACAGCCGCTCGACGCGCTGCACCTCGGCGGCGGCGCCCTCACCCTGCCCCGCTACCTGGCCGCCACCCGACCCGGCTCCCGGCAACGGGTGGCGGAGGTGGACGGACCGCTGCTGGAACTGGTCGCCGAACAGCTGCCCTGGCAGGGCCCCGGCGCGGACATCACCGCGACCGTCGGCGACGCCCGGGAGG
>NZ_JBIVVI010000110.1:0-12447 GCF_044757675.1 Kitasatospora sp. NPDC091257 | reverse complement strand
CCCGCCCAGGAGAAGAAGGGGGAGGGGTCCGCGTGGCCGAACGGCCGTTCCAGGGACTGTCCCTCGCCGGCTCCGAAGCCGTCGCGCGACAGATTGAAGCACTGCACCGACACCAACTGCGACATACGGTCCACACCTTTCCTCGTGGGCGATCCGGGCCGCCCGTCAGGACCGGGCGCCCGCGCCCACAACGACCGCGTCGTCGGCAGGGCACGGGGAGGTACGCCGTACGAGTGACCGCCCCGTCGGGCGGGTGGGACGGACGCGATCAGCCCGCCGCGGGGACGGTGCCGGAGCCCCCGGTGGGCCCGGCGGCGGCCTCGTCCGACGGCCGGCCGGTGGGCGGCAGGTGGCGGAGCAGGGCGGTCACCAGGGCGGCGGTGACGAGCAGCAGGACGCCGGCGACGGTGACCACGGTGTGGAGCTCGACGGCGAAGGCGGCCCGGGCGGGCGTCAGCAGGGCGTCGGCGACCTCGCCGGACAGGGAACGGGCGGCCTCCTGCGCGCCCGTGAGGGAGTCCCCCGCGGCCCGGACCGCCCCGTCGGGCAGGCCCTCGGGAAGGTGCAGCGCGCCGCGGTAGACGGCGGCGCCGACGCTGCCGAGGGCCGCGATGCCGAGGGCGAAGCCGAGTTGGCCGCTGGTCTCGTTGAGTGCGGCCGCGGAGCCGGCCTTCTCGACCGGGGCGGAGCCCATGACCAGGCCCATGCCGAGGGTGACCATCGGGCCGGAGCCGAGGAAGACCACGGCGAAGCCGGCGATCAGCACGGCGGGGCTGGAGCCGGGCTCGGCCCCGGTGATCACCGCCATGCCGATCGTGGCCAGGACCAGTCCGCCGCCGATGAGGTACGCCGGACGGAAGCGCTGACCGAGCCTGGGGGACAGGGTGAAGCCGACCGTGTTGGCGACGATCGCCGGCAGCATCCACAGGCCCGCGTGCAACGGGTCGCGTCCGTACAGCAGTTGCAGGGCCTGGGTGACGAAGAACATCACCGCGCCGGTGAGCATGGTGCCGAGGAACAGGCTGAGCAGCGCGGCCGTGAAGGCGCGGTGCCGGAACAGGCCCAGGTCGAGCAGCGGATGCGTCAGGTGGTGCTGGCGGTGGACGAAGAGGATCCCGAAGCCGAGGCCGGCCAGGACGGCCGCGATCGACAGGGGCTGCCACCCGTCCTTGGCGATCTCCTTCAGGCCCCAGATGGCGGGCAGGACGGCGGCCAGCGACTCCAGCACGCTGATCAGGTCCGGGCGCCCGGCGTCGGGGTCGCGGAACTCGGGCAGGAGCACCGGGCCGAGCACGAGCAGCAGCACCATCGCGGGGACGCCGATCAGGAAGGCCGAGCCCCACCAGAAGTGGGCGAGCATGGTGCCGCCGATGATCGGGCCGGCGACGGCGCCGGCCGAGAAGCACGCGCCCCAGATGCCGAAGGCGGCGCCGCGCTGCCGGGCGTCCTGGAACATGGCGGTGATCAGGGAGAGGGTGCTCGGCGCGAGGGTGGCGCCGGCGACGCCGAGCAGGGCGCGCGCCGTGATCAGCATGGCGGGGTTGACGGCGTAGGCGGCGGCGACGGAGGCGAGGCCGAACGCGGCGGCGCCGATCAGCAGCAGTCTGCGCCGGCCGATGCGGTCGCCGAGCGATCCCATGGTGACGAGCAGGCCGGCGAGCATGAACGAGTAGATGTCGGTGATCCACAACTGCTGCACGCTGCCGGCATGGAGGGAGTCCGCGAGGCTGGGCAGGGCCAGCAGCATCACGAAGACGTCGATCGAGACCAGCAGGGCGGGCAGGGCGAGGACGGCCAGCCCGATCCACTCCCGCCGTCCGGCCCGGGGCGCGGGCGCGCTGGGGGGTGTGGTGTCGCTCATCACGGGGTCCTTCCGGATTCTCGGGCAGGTGGCACCCGGGGGTGCCGTCACACCCGGAACGTCGGACCCGGCGACACGGTCTCGACGTCTGCGGCGGAAACCCGCGCGAAGGGCCGTGATCTGGGCTTGGATGTCGAGGGAGGGTCTTCGGCGGCGACGTCTCAAGTGCAGAGCACCAGTCGACCGTGCAAGGGACCAAGGAATGATGAGATGAAGTACATGCTGCTGATCCACATGAACCCGGTAGTCTGGGACGGCTTGTCCGAGAGAGAGCGCAACGAGGTCTTCTCCGGGCACGCCACGTTCCAGCAGAACATCCTCGACTCCGGTGAGATGGTGGTGACCCAGGCCCTCGCCGATCCGTCCGGCAGCTCCACGGTCCGGGTCCGGGACGGGCTGCCCGCGATCACCGACGGCCCCTACCTGGCCGCCGAGGAGTTCCTGGCCGGGTACTACCTGGTCGAGTGCGCGTCCAAGGAACGCGCGATCGAATTGGCCGGCCTGATCCCCGACGCCCGGTACACCGGCGTCGAGGTGCGCCAGGTCGTTTTCGAAGCCGATACGGAGAGCTGAGCCGATGAACCGTGACGTCCGGGTCGAGGACCTGCTCCGATCGCTCGCACCGCAGGTCCTCGGCGCGGTCGTCCGCCGCTACGGGCACTTCGACGCCTGCGAGGACGCCGTTCAGGACGCCCTGCTGGCCGCCGCCGTCCAGTGGCCCGAACAGGGGGTCCCCGGCAACCCCCGGGCCTGGCTGATCACCGTGGCCGCCCGCCGGGTGATCGACGGGCTGCGCAGCGAGCAGGCCCGCCAGCGCCGCGAGGCCACCGCCGCCGCGCTCACCCCGGCCGACGAGACGGTGACGCCGGGTCCCGGCGAGGAGCCGAAGGCGGCCGAGCAGGACGACATGCTCACCCTCCTGTTCCTGTGCTGCCACCCCTCGCTCACCCCCGGCTCGCAGGTCGCGCTCACCCTCCGCGCCGTCGGCGGTCTCACCACCGTGCAGATCGCGCACGCCTTCCTGGTCCCCGAGGCGACCATGGCCCAGCGGATCAGCCGGGCCAAGCAGCGGATCAAGTCCACCGGGTCGTCGTTCCGGATGCCTCCGCAGAGCGAGCGCAAGGAACGGCTGGCGGTCGTGCTCCAGGTGCTCTACCTGATCTTCAACGAGGGCTACACCACCACCAGCGGTCCCGACCTGCTGCAGCCCGAGCTGGCGCGCGAGGCCATCCGTCTCACCCGTGAGCTGCACCGGCTGCTGCCCGAGGAGGGCGAGGTCGCGGGTCTGCTGGCCCTGATGCTGCTGACCGACGCCCGCCGGCCGGCCCGCACCCGGCCCGACGGCAGCCTCGTCCCGCTCGCCGAGCAGGACCGCTCGGCCTGGGACCAGTCCGCGCTCAAGGAGGGGCTGGCGCTGATAGCCGAGACCCTCCCCCGGATGGTGGCGGGGCCGTACCAGGTGCAGGCGGCCATCGCGGCCGTGCACGGCGAGGCCGCGCACGCCGAGGACACCGACTGGCCGCAGATCATGGCCCTCTACGAGGTGCTGGAGCAGATGGCCCCCGGCCCGATGGTGACGCTCAACCACGCGGTCGCGCGCGCGATGGCCCTCGGCCCGGCGGCCGGGCTCGAACTGCTCGCGGCCCTGGAGTCCGACGGCCGGCTCGCGGACCACCACCGGCTCGCCGCGGTCCGCGCCCACCTGCTGGAGATGAGCGGTGACCGGGAGGCCGCCCGGAACAGCTTCCGGGAGGCCGCCCGGCGCACCGGCAGCATCCCCGAGCGCCGCTACCTGGAGTCCCGGGCCGAAGCACTGAACGACCGGTGACGGCCGCGCGTCAGCGGCCCAGGCCCTGGAGTCCCAGCAGCAGCTCGGGGACGTCGGTGGCGCCGATCGCGCCGGCCGCGTCGAGGACGGGCCGCCAGGCCGGGTCGGAGCAGATCAGCACCGGGCCGTCGGCGGGCGAGTCCGGCAGGCGGCCGTGCGAACCGCGGACCCAGGAGGGGTCCAGCGGCACCACGTTCATGGTGTGGCGCAGGCCGAGCTTCTTGCGGGCCAGGCCGAGCGCGGCCCGGGCCCTGGCCAGCGGGTCCGCCGGGTCGAAGAACAGCTCGGCCGGGTCGTAGCCGGGCTTGCGGTGGATCTCGACGGACCGCGCGAAGTCGGGGGCCCGCGTGTCGTCCAGCCAGTAGTAGTAGGTGAACCAGGCGTCGGGGTCGGCCACCGCCACCAGTTCGCCGGACCGGGGGTGGTCGAGGCCGTGGCGGGCCTGGTCCGCGCGGTCCAGCACCTCGGCCACGCCGGGCAGCCGGAGCAACTGGTCGCGCACCTTGGGCAGGTCCGCCTCGTCGGGGACGTACACGTGGGCGATCTGGTGGTCGGCGACGGCGAAGGCCCGCGAGGCCCACGGGTCCAGGTACTCCATCCCGGCCTGGGTGTACACCTCCAGCAGGCCCTCCCGGCGCAGTTCGCGGTTGATGTCCACCGGGCGCCGCACCGGGGTGATGCCGTACTCGCCGAGCGCGACCACGGTCGCGCCGGACTGCTCCGCCTGCTCCAGCAGCGGTGCCAGCTCGGCGTCCACCGCCCGGGCCGCGGCCACGGCCTGCGGCGCGTCGGGCCCGAAGCGCTGGAGGTCGTAGTCCAGGTGCGGGACGTAGACCAGCAGCAGGTCGGGCCGCTCGGCGGCGAGGATCCGGCGGGCCGCCGAGACGATCCAGCGGCTGGAGGCGATCCCGGCCGTCGGGCCCCAGTACTGGAAGAGCGGGAAGGGCCCCAGCTCGGCGGTGAGTTCGTCGCGCAGCGCCGCCGGCCGGGTGTAGCAGTCGGGCGACTTGCGGCCGTCGGCGTGGTAGACCGGGCGCGGCGTGACCAGCAGGTCGGTGGTGGCGCCCATGGCGTACCACCAGCAGACGTTGGCGACCCGGTAGCCGGGATGCCGGGAGCGTGCGGTGTCCCACACCTTCGGTGCCCGGACCAGCCGGTTGTGCTGGCGCCAGAGGTGGATCTCCCCGAGCTCGCGGAAGTACCAGCCGTTGCCGACGACGCCGTGCTCGGCGGGCAGGCGGCCGGTGAGCAGCGTGGACTGCACGCTGCAGGTGACGGCGGGCAGCACCGTGCGCAGCGGGGCGGACCCGCCGCGCTCGGCGAGCCGGGTGAGGTTGGGCATGTACGGCAGCAGGCGCGGGGTCAGGCCGACCACGTCCAGCAGGACCACGGGTTTCAACCGTCCACCCTTTCGCTGATCAGTTCGCGCTCGGCCCAGGTGAGTTCGGCGGCTATCCCGGCCGGGATGTCCACGGGGGCGTCGTCCGGGGCACCGGCCGGTCGCCCGGGCAGCACCGGCCAGGTGTAGGTCTCGACCTCGATCACCGTCCGCTCCCGCACGGCCGCCACCGCCCGGCGGAGCACATCGGTGGTGGCGCGCAGCGGCGCGGGGGGCGGGGCGTGCAGCGGCACGTGGAAGTGCACCCGCCAGGGCCACCGGCCGGGCAGCCGCTCCAGCGCCTCCGGCAGGTCGTCGGCCGTGAGCACCCGGCCGGCGCCGTCCGACTCCCGCACCTGGTGGAGGTAGCGGGGTTCGGCATGGTCGGCGAGCACCCGGCGGGCCGCCGGGTCGTTCGGGTCGTCCACGTGCAGGGCGGCCGAGGCCTGGATCCTGACCACCCGCAGGCCGGCCCGTTCGACGGCGGCCACCGTCCGCTCCGGGTCGGCGAAGGAGACCGCCAGGTGACAGGTGTCCAGGCAGAGGCCGACGAATTCGAGGTCCGCGCGGGTGGCGAGCCAGCCGACGGCGTCCTCGACGGTGTCCAGCACGCAGCCCGGTTCCGGCTCGACGGCGAGCCGGATCGGCCGGCCCGCCCGGGCCGAGACCGTGCGCAGCGCCGCCGCCGTCCGGCGCAGCGCCTGCTCGGCGGCCCGGTCCGCGGCGGGGGACCACGGACTGCGCCAGGCCAGCGGCAGCGTGGAGATGCTGCCGCTGTCGGCGTCGTCGGGCAGCAGGCCGGCCAGTACGGTGGCGCAGTCGGCGGTGTAGGCGGCGCGGGCGGGTTCGGTCCAGTCCGGCCGGTACACCGCGTGCTTGACCACCCGCTGGTGGAAGCCGCCGTAGGGGAAGGCGTTCAGGGCGAGCACGGACAGGTCCCGGGCGTCCAGTTCGACCCGCAGCCGGCGGAGCAGGGACGGGTCGGCGGCCAGTGCGGAGGCGGCGTCGGCGGCCAGCCACAGGCCCAGCCCGAGCCGGTCGAAGCCGGTGCGCTCGCGGATCGGAACTGCGCAGGTGTCGAGCTGCCGGAGGATGCCGGGCAGGTCCTCGGCCGGATGGACGTTGGTGGAGTAGCAGAGCCGGTTCACGATCCGCCCCGGAGCACCGAGTTGCCCGCGAAGGAGGCGCCGTCGGCGTCGTCCTGGAGCCCCTCGTCGAGGACCAGCCGCCCGCTGCGGCCGTAGAACTCGACGGGGTTGCGCCAGAGCACGGTGTCCACGTCCGCCGCGGTGAAGCCGGCCGCCAGCATGGCCCGGCCCACCTTGTGCGTCTTGAGGGGGTCCGAATTCCCCCAGTCGGCGGCCGAGTTGACGAGGATCCGGTGGGTTCCGTACTCCTGCAGGACGGCGACCATCCGGTGCTCGTCCATCTTGGTGTCCGGGTAGATCGAGAAGCCCATCCAGCAGCCGGAGTCGGCGACCGTCGCCACCGTGACCTCGTTGAGGTGGTCCACCAGGACGGCGCCCGGGGCGATGCCGGACTCGCGGACCACGTCCAGGGTGCGGCGGGTGCCGGCGTGCTTGTCCCGGTGCGGGGTGTGGACCAGGACCGGCAGTCCGTGGTCGACGGCCAGCTCCAGCTGACGGGCGAAGGCCTCGTCCTCGGCCCTGGTCGTCGAGTCGTAGCCGATCTCGCCGACCGCGACCACGCCGTCCTTGCCGAGGTAGCGCGGCAGGACGTCCAGCACCTCGACGCAGCGGGGGTCGTTGGCCTCCTTGGGGTTCAGGGCGAGCGCGCAGTTGTGGCTGATCCCGAACCGGGAGGCCCGGAACCGCTCCCAGCCGAGCAGGCCGTCGAAGTAGTCGGTGAAGGACCCCGGGTTGGTACGGGGCTGGCCGAGCCAGAAGGCCGGCTCGACCACCGCCCGGACACCGGCCGTCCGCATGGCCCGGTAGTCGTCGGTGGTGCGCGAGGTCATGTGGATGTGCGGGTCGAAGATCCTCATGACCAGGCCTCCTGCGGTCGCGGCGGGACGAGGGCCAGCAGGACGCTCATGCCGAGCAGCACGCGCAGGTCGGAGCCGATCTCCCGGCCGGCCGCCCGCCGTTCCTCGGCCAGGTCGCGGGCCATCCGCAGCAGCTCGGCGTCGGTGCGGGCGACCAGCTCCGCCACGGCGCCCAGCGGCACCTCGGTGAACAGGCACTTCAGCACGCCGTGGCGCCACTGGTCCTGCTCCAGGTGCCGGGCGGCGAAGGGGCCCATCGCCGCCGCGACCAGTCGCGGGTCGTTGGTGCGCAGGCCGTCGGCGACCAGCTCCAGGCCGAGCCGGCGCACGCCGTCCGGCAGGTCCGGCAGCGCGCGCAGCACCCCGCGCCGCTCGGCGGCGTCGCCGTGCCGGTAGAGCTTCTCGACCTCGGCCGCCAGGACCGCCCCGGGCAGGGCCCCGGCCAGCACCGCGAGCAGCCGGGCCCGGGCCCGGTCGTCGGCCGTGCCGTGCACCAGCCCCTGCGGGTCGGCGTCCGGCCGCACCGGCCCGCGCCCGACCATCCGGCCGGCCAGCGGGAACTCCTGGTGGATCGTGCCCGGCCACTCGCGGACCCGGCGCTCGGCGCAGGTCAGCCAGTCCTCCTGCGGGTCCGGCGGCAGGGCCGGCCGGCTCCCGCCGTAGACGCTGGTTTCGAGCCAGCGGTGTTTCTCGGTGTCGGTCATGATGGGCGGTCTCCGATCGTGGACGACGCCGGCGCACCCGTGTGCGCCGGCGGAACGGAAACGGTCTCCTGGGCCCGGCGTATCGCCGCCAGGGCCGTTCGTGCGGTGGTCGGTGCGGCGTGGCTGTGCCGGGGCAGTTCGACCGCCGCGACGCCGGTGTAGCCGATCCCGTCGAGGGCGGCCAGCGTCGCGGCGAGATCGAGTCGCCCCTGCCCGAACTCCAGGTGCTCGTGGACGCCCGGAAGCATGTCGTCCAGCTGGACGTTGACCAGCAGCCCGGCCGCGCGCCGGACGCACTGCGCGGCGTCCACCGGCTCCACGGCCACGCAGTGCCCGACGTCGAGGGTGATGCCGAGGGCGTCGGGCTCGCCGAGCTCGCGGCGCAGGTCGAGCGCCTGGTCGAGGTGCTGGACGACCATGCCGGGCTCGGGCTCCAGGCCGAGCCGCACGGCGCGGCGCTGCGCCTCGGCCAGGACCGGGCCGAGGTGCTCGACCAGCCGTGCGCGGTTGGTCCGTGCGTCCACCCCGGGCTCGCCCACACCGGACCAGAAGGACACGCAGTCGGCGCCGAGCGACTCGGCGATCCGGACGGCGCGGAGCAGGAAGTCGATCCTCGGCGCGGCGTCCCCGGACACCAGCGTGGGGTGGTGCTTGCGGTACGGGTCGAGCAGGAAGCGCGCGCCGGTCTCGACCACGCAGCGCAGGCCCGCGGCGGAGAGCAGCGCCGCCAGCCGGTCGGTCTCCCGGGCCAGGTCCGGGCCGAAGGGATCGAGGTGGTGGTGGTCGAGGGTGAGGGCGACCGAGGTGTAGCCCAGGTCGGCGATGACCCGGATCGCGTCGGCGAGCCGGTGGTTGGCGAAGCCGTTGGTGCCGTACCCGACGGCGATCGCGCTCACGTCGGGCTCCTGCGGGTGGACAGCCGGCGGGCCAGCGGAAGGGCGCCCAGCACCAGCGCGGCGGCCGGCAGCGAGCCCAGCCGTGCGGCCAGCCCGGCCTGCAGCGGCACCATGCCGTGGATCCCGGCCACCGTCGCGGCCCGGACCGCCGCCGCCGTGCCGCCCGCCGTGCCGTCCGCGGTGTCGTCCGCGGTCCGTCCGGTGGAGCGTGCCGGGCCGGCGGCGAGCTGGGCGGCACCGGTGGCGGCCGCGTACCCCAGCGCGCAGAGCGCCCCGGCCGTGCGGTGCCGGGCCGAGGCGGCCCGGCCCGTGCCGGTCAGCAGGGCGGTGACTGCGGTGGCGGCCACCGCCAGCCGGGCATCGGTGGAGCGGCCGCCGTGGACCTCGCCGCGGGACAGCGCGGTCACGCCCAGAGTGTGGGTGGCCAGCGCCAGCGCCGGGACGCCGGCCGCCCGCCAGTGCCCGGATCCGGCGCCGAGCAGGACGTCCAGGCCGCGGCAGGCCGCCATGCCCAGCGGGGCGGCGGGGGTCGGCTTCAGCACGGTGTCGTACGCCCACACCGCCGCGGTGAGCGGGACGGCGATGCGCAGCGCGTCGGCCCCGCCCGCGAGACCGGCCAGGGCCAGCCCGGTGGCGCCGAGCCCGGCCGCCGCGGCGAGCGCGGCCCCGGGCGCGATCCGACCGGACGGGACGGGACGCTCGGGGCGCTCCAGCGCGTCGACCGCCCGGTCCGCCCAGTCGTTCAGCGCCATCCCCGACCAGTACAGGGCGACGGAGGCGAGCGGCAGGGCCAGCCGCCGGCCGCGCAGCGGACGGCCCGCGGCGACCGCGCCGGCCACGGTGTCCCCGAGGACGGTGAGCGCCGCCGGTGCCCGGACCAGGTCGAGCCACGGACGCAGGGCGACCCTCATCGGGCCACCTCGATCCGCCGCACCCAGGACACCAGGTCCTGTTCCTGCTGGGCGAGCCGGTGCTCGTCGCTGCCGAGCGGGTCCTTGAAGAAGAAGGCCAGCGCGCCGAGCGGCCCGGACTCCCCGGCCGCGTGCGCACCGGCCACCAGCCGGGCGAGGTCCAGGACCAGCGGCGCGGCGAGCGCCGAGTCGTAGCCGTCCCAGCTCAGCTGCAGGCTCATCGAGGTGCCGAGGAAGCCCTCGAAGGAGACGTGGTCCCAGGCGACCTTGCGTTCGCCGAGGTCGGGGACGTGGTCGATGTGCAGCGGCGCGGTGACCTCCCCGCCGAGCAGCGCGGCCAGCCCGCGGGTCTTGGACTCCAGCTTGCCCTGCGCGCGGCCCGCCACCCCGAGGTTGGCGCCGTCCCCGCCGCCGAGCAGGTTGGTCCCCGACCAGGACCGCACCCGCAGCCCGCGGGCGAGGAACATCGGTGCCAGCACGCTGCGCAGCAGGGTCTCGCCGGTCTTGCCGTCGCAGCCCGCGTACGGCAGGCCGTGACGGTCGGCCAGTTGGGCGACCGCCGGGATGCGCAGACCGGGCGACGGGGTGAAGTCGACGTACGGGCAGCCGGCCGAGAACGCGGCGTACGCGGAGAGGGCGGCCGGGCCGAGCACCCGGCGCCCCTCCTGGGCGAGGGCGCGGTCGAGGGCGGCCAGGTCGGCGTGCTCGGGCAGCGGCCGGAGCGGGGGCTCGGTGGAGGAGACGTTGACCACCACGACCCGCTCCAGGCCGTGGGAGCGCCGGAAGTCCGCGAGGTCGGCGGCGAGCCGGTCCGCCGCCTCGGCCTGGGTGGCCGGGGCGTCGTCGTCCGGGTCGTGGCCGCGGCGGATCTCCCGGTCGGCGGCGGCGAGTTCCTCGGCGACCGCCGCCGGGAGCCGACCGGGCAGCACACCCGCGGCGGCGAGTTCCTCCGCCCGCTTGCCCAGCGGGGTGGGGACGAGGTCGTGGCCGCCGGTGACCAGCTCGGACCAGCCGGGGAAGACGCCCGGATCGAGGTCGAGCCGCTCGCTGACGCTGCCGGTCGCGGGGACGAGCCCGGCCCGCAAGGCGGCGAGGCCGCAGACGGCCGTGGTGGCCACCGACCCCCTGCCGCCGACCAGCCATAGTCCGGTCCTGCCTGCCATGGTGCGACTCCCTTTCGGTGAGGAGGAGATGACGTCCTACGCGCGGTCCCAGCCCGCCCAGCGCCAGAGCCGGCCGGTGCCCCGCCGGGACTCGACGCCGTGGTCGGTCATCTCGAACTCGCCGAAGTCCAGGATCAGCAGCGCGTCGTCGCCCGGCGCGAAGCCGACGTCGATCGGCCGGTGCAGCTCGGGACCGGACGGCAGGCCCCGGGTGGACCAGTCGGTCGGGTCGACCAGCAGCAGGTCGCGCCCGAGCCGGGGGCCGCCCGGCGGCAGGGTCATCGGCGCCTCGTCCCCGAACAGCGTGACCACCAGCTGTCCGGCCAGCGGCGAGCGCGGGGGCGCCACGGCGAACTTGGTGGCCGCGACGTGCGACTCGAAGTCGAGCACCGGGCGCTCGGGCGGCGGGAGTTCGCCGTGGTTGGCCAGCAGGAAGGTCGGCTGCGGGCCGCGGGTGGGCTTGAACGCCGGGTCCGTCACCGGGATGCCGCCGATGAAGTCCGGCCAGCCGTACCAGGCGCCCTCGCGCACCTCGAACAGCAGGTCGGGGGCGTTGCCGATCGGCCGGCTGCCGCGGTCGTCGGCGCCCTGGTCGACCGCCAGCAGCCGGCCGTCCGGCAGGAAGCCCAGGCCGAAGGCGTTGCGCATCCCCCAGGCCACCAGCTCCAGGTTGCCGCCGTCGAGGTCGCAGCGCAGCACGGCCGCGCTGCACGGCAGTCCGGCCGGTACCCGCTGCCCGGGACGGGTCGCGGTGCCGAACGGGACGAACGCGCCGGTGGTGGTCCGCGCGCCGGGCCGGCCGGCCAGCGGGTCGTCCGTGGTCACGTTGAAGCCGGTGAGCTCGATGTCGAGGCCGGGGATGTCGTACGAGTGCGGGAGCCGTCCCAGCCAGCCGAGTTCGTAGGCGTCCAGCCCGATGATCCCCAGGTTGGACATCGCGCCCTGGGCGAAGTACAGCTTCCCGTCCCGGCCGGCCACGGCCATGTCGATGTGGTAGTTGCCGGGCCCCGGCATGCCGTCGACGATGACGGCCCGCTGCCCGTCCGGGCCGATCCGGACGATCCGGCCGGCCCCGCCCTCGGAGACGTACAGGTGGTCCTGGTGCCAGAGCAGTCCGGTCACCGGGGCGGCCAGGCCGTCGGCGATCAGGGTGCGTGACGAGGTGTCGGTTCCCGGGTCCAGACGCCAGATCCGGCCGCCGGGGGCGGCGCCCCCGAAGGGCAGTCCGGACTCGGCCAGGTATATCCGGCCCGCGTCGTCGAAGGTGAGGCTGGTCGGGAAGTCCAGCCTGTCGGCCAGTACGGTGGGTGATTGCGCCACGGTTCCTCCACGGTCGTGCCCACAGAAGATCCGCCGCCCCGGTGAGGTCGGCGACGGGTCGATGTGTAGCAGCGTCCACGAAGCATGGTCAAGAACCGCCCGGGCGCTCGCCGACGGCCGTGGGTTCACCGGCACGGTCAGGAAATACGCAGGTCAGGCGGTATGTGAAGGCCGTGGAAGGAAGTCCGGATCGGGGTCGTGGGGCCTGCTGGGCACCGCACGACGCGAGAAGTCCCGGGCGCTCCGGCATACCGGTGACGGGCCTCGCGCGGTTGCCGTCCCGGTGGGGAGCGGAGTCCGGACAGCCGGCCTCGCAGTCACTCCCGGTAGTTTTCGGCGGGCCCCCTTCCCTGCTGCGGTCGGAGCCGACGGTCGCCGGGG
>NZ_JBIVVI010000109.1:0-12579 GCF_044757675.1 Kitasatospora sp. NPDC091257 | reverse complement strand
CCGGCAGGATTACCGGGGCCCTCGCCGTGGTCATCAGCCCTTGAACGGGCCACGGCCCGCCGCGGCTCCCGCCGGGCCGTCCCGACCGCCGAGCTCCCCGGCCCGCCCGGAGCTCCGTCCGAGGAAGGTCTCCGATGACCGATCTCGTCCACCCCGCCCGCGCGCTGTGGTGGCTCTTCGAGCCGGTGCACGCCGTCACCTACTTCCTGCCCGAGGGCCGCGCCGCCTTCGAGGAGGCCGGTCTGCACGGCCGCCTGCACGGCTACTTCGCCACCCGATCGGCCCCGCTCGGCGCGGTGGACGCCCCGCCGGTGACCGCCGCCTTCTTCAACTTCTCCCCCTCGATGGTCGAGCGCGCCCTGCCGGAGGTGTGGAACCACGCGAGCCCGGAGGAGGCGCTGACCGCCCGGCTGAAGGCCTCCGCGACGATCCTGGAGGGGCTGCTGGAGCACGTGGACAAGGAGCAGGTCGAGCTGGTCGCCGAGACCCTGGAGCAGGCCGCCACCCGGCTGGACTGCTCCGGGCGGGTGCTGGCCGCCGCCAACGCCGCGCTGCCCCGCCCGAGCGGCCTGTACGAGCGGCTCTGGCAGGCCGCCACCGTGATGCGCGAGCACCGCGGCGACGGCCACGTGGCCGCCCTGGTGGCGGCCGGGCTGGACGGCTGCGAGGCCCTGGTGGTCCGCTGCGCGATGGACATGCGGCGCGAGATGCTCCAGCCGCTGCGCGGGTGGACGGACGCCGAGTGGGAGGCGGCGGCCGACCGCCTGGTCGAGCGCGGCTGGCTGACCGCCGAGGGGACGGTCACCGAGCTCGGCCGGATCCGTCACCAGACCCTGGAGGCCGCCACCGACCTGGCCGCGGCCCGGGTCTGGGACGACTACCCGCGGACCGAACTCGACCGGCTCGCCGCGGCGTTGAAGCCGATCTCGGCGCTCTGTCGCGGCCGGCTGCCGATCAACCCGATGGGACTGCCGGACAACCAGTGACCGCTCCGCGACGTCAGGGCGAGGAGACCCGGGGCGGGCCGAGCACGATCCCGCGTCCGGCGTAGAACCGCCCGAACGACCGCCACGGCACGCGCGCGAAGGCCTGCGACTCCCCCGGGAACCCGGAGGGGTTGTGGATCAGCAGCGCCGTGTCCGTGGCACCCACCGCCAGGACCAGGTGCCCACCGCGCCGCACCGGCTCCGGCCCGTACGGCTCCCGGATCGACGGGTGCACCGAGACCATCACCAGCCGGCCGTCGGCCACCTCCGACGACACCTCCTCGGGCGTCAACTCCCTTGCCCGCGCGGCCAGTCCCCAGCGCCGCTCGACGTACTCGGCGAACGGCGCGTGGATCAGCCCGCGCAGGCTGTCACCGTCCCGCAGGTAGGCGCCGGCCGCCACGCACTCGCCCGCGAGCGCCAGCGCCGCCGGGGTCACGCCCCACCAGTGCGCCAGCGCCATCCGCAGACAGGCCACCCCGCACAGCCGCCAGGACCACCACGCGTACTCCTCCGCGGTGGCCGCGCCGGACTGCCCCCAGCGCGGATCGGCGGACGCCTCCAGCCGCCCGTCGACGATCTCCCGCACCAGCTCCGCCGACTCCCACTGCGCGCGGTACGGCACCTCGTGCACCACCCGCACCGACCGCGCCGGCGCCTGCGGCCGCGCGTCGCCCCGATCCACCATTCCCCGACGCTCTCACGGCACGGCGGCCGGGCGGCCCACGACACTCCCGGCGCAGCCGTACTCAGGCGCCGGGGGCCGGCGCGGCCCCGACCTCGGACTCGCCAGCCCCGACCTCGGACTCGCCAGCCCCGCCCGGCGCCGTCCGTGCCCCACTGGTCTCCGGCTCCGACCGGCCGGCCTGCGGCTGCGGCTGCGGCTGCGACCCAACGGCCTCCGGCTCCGGTGCCGGCTCCCGGTAGGCCAGCCGCTGCGCCGCGTGCCGGCCGCGCGCCTCCACCGGCAGCGAGCCGGTGGCGCCGGCCAGACCGAACGGCGGCATGTCGAAGTAGATCGACTCGTACCCGCCCGGCGGCGCGATGTACGTCTCGTGCCAGAGCCCGACGTGCCCGCGGGCCTTGCCCTCCCGCAGCTTGCGGTTGGCGATGCCCCACACGGTGTGGTGGAAGCCGTCCGGCGCGCTCGCGTAGCCGTACAGCTTCTCCTTCGACTCCCAGTACTGGACCACGTAGTAGGTGCGCGGCGAGGCGGTCAGCAGGATGCGGCCGCGCAGGCCGCGCTCGGGGGCGCGGCGCAGGTCGTACAGCATCCGGAGCATCGAGAACATCACCGGACCCCAGTGGTGCACGGCCCAGAAGCGGTTGATCCGCATGCCGATCAGCAGCACCACGGTGTCGCCGGTGGCGGCGGCGGTGGTGTAGCCCGGCTGCGGCTTGGCGAACAAGGCCAATTGTGCCTCCCCGTACCCTTGCCCATGTAAGCGGTGACTAGACCAGTGCCGGGCGGCCCGGTCAAGGCTCGCCACCCTCACAATTCGGCTACTGTGCGGGCGGGTTGACGACACCCGAGGCCGGGGGCGCCGGTCCGCGGCCGGCTCCCGCGGGTGCGCGCGGGGCCCCGGCCCCCGACGAAGGGGCCGGGGCCGGACGCGGACGGCCTACCAGGCGTAGTCCTCCGGGGCGGGCCGGTGGCCCGGGAAGAGCTCGTCGAGGTGGTCGAGGGTCTTCTGGTCGAGCTTGAGGTCGAACGCGCCGATGGCGGCGTCGAGGTGGGCCGGGGTGCGGGGGCCGATGATGGGGGCCGTGACGGCCGGGCGGGAGAGGAGCCAGGCGAGGGCGAGGTCGGCGGGGTCGGCGCCGAGTTCGGCGGCGAAGTCCTCGTAGGCCTGGATGCGGTCGCGGTGCTTGGCGAGGAGTTCGCTGGCGTAGGGCATGGCGCTGCGGTCGCGGGTGCCCTCGCGCTCCTTGCGCAGGACGCCGCCGAGCAGGCCGCTGCGCAGCGGGGACCACGGGATCAGCCCGAGCCCGTAGTGCTGGAGGGCGGGGACGACTTCGAGCTCGATGGCGCGGTCGAGCAGGTTGTAGAGGGACTGCTCGCTGACCAGGCCGAGGAAGTGGCGGGCGCGGGCGGTCTCCTGGGCCTGGGCGATGTGCCAGCCGGCGAAGTTGCTGGAGCCCACGTAGACGATCTTGCCCTGGGCGACCAGGACCTCCATCGCCTGCCAGATCTCCTCCCAGGGCGTGGCCCGGTCGATGTGGTGCATCTGGTAGAGGTCGATGTGGTCGGTCTGGAGGCGGCGCAGGCTGGCCTCGACGGCCTTGCGGATGGCGAGCGCGGAGAGCTTGCTCTCGTTGGGCCAGTCGCCCATGTCGCCGTAGGCCTTGGTGGCGAGGACGGTGCGCTCGCGGCGTCCGCCGCCCTTGGCGAACCAGCGGCCGATGATCTCCTCGGTCCGCCCCCGCAGCCGGCCCTCGCTGTCGCGGCCGTAGGTGTTGGCGGTGTCGAAGAAGTTGATGCCGCGCTCGTGGGCGGTGTCCATGAGGCGGTGGGCCTCGGCCTCCTCGGTGTGGGGGCCGAAGTTCATGGTGCCGAGGCAGAGGCGGGAGACGGTCAGGCCGGTGCGGCCGAGGTGGGTGTACTCCATGGCGCCCCACCCAAGACCACACCGGCTCCGCTGTCCAGCACATTTGGCGGGAGTGCCGGAACCCGGCGGATCACCGCCCGTGAGTGGCGAACTTCCGTACGGCGAGCGGCATGCAGACTGCCAGCAGCAACGCGCTCCAGAGCAGTGCGGCGAGGACGGCGTGCTGTGTGGGCCAGGCGGAACCGGCCGCCGAGGGGTTGCCGAACAGTTCCCGGCAGGCCTGGACGACGGAGCTGACCGGGTTCCAGTCGGCGAGGAACCGCAGCCAGCCGGGCATGCCGCCGGTCGGCACGTACGCGTTGGTGATCATCGCCAGCGGGAAGACCGCCACGGACAGCTGACCGGCCGCCTCCTCCTTGCCGACGGCCAGGCCGAGCAGGGTGCCGACCCAGGTCATCACGAATCGGAAGAGCAGCAGCAGCGCGAACGCCCCTGCCGCGTCGGCGAGTCCGTTCCGGGCCTGCCAGCCGGTGGCGAGCCCGACCAGGGCCAGCAGGGCCAGGACGACCATGCTGACCAGCAGGTCGGCGAGGGTCTGCCCGAGCAGCAGCCCGGTGCGCGAGACGGGCATGGAGCGCAGCCGGTCGGTGACTCCGCGCGAGACGTCGCGGGCGGCGCCGACCATGGTCGGCATGATGCCGTTGGTGGCCACCATGGCGAACAGGCCGGGCATCAGGAACTCCCGGTAGTCGCCGCCGCCCGGCACCTGCATGGCACTGCCGAGGACGTAGCCGAAGACCACCACCATCACCACCGGCACGCCCAGGGAGGCGGCCAACAGGCCCGGTGAGTGGCGGTAGTTGAGCAGGACGCGGAGCACCGAGGTCCAGGTGCCGGTGGCGAGCCGGCCGATGCCGGACGGTCGCGCCGGGGCGATGTGCGCAGTGGTCACCGGGCGGCCCTCCCGGCGTCCGCGGACTCCTGGGTGAGCGCGAGGAACACGTCGTCCAGCGAGGGCGCCCGCACCGCGACGTCCTGCGCGACGACCCCGGCGCCGTCCAACTCCCGGACCAGCGACGGCAGCAGGACGGACACGCCGGGCGTGGTCAGCACCGCGACGGTCCGCTCGGCGACGTCCACCCGGGCGTCGCCCCCGGTCATCGAGGACAGCACGACGGCGGTGGCGGCGAGTTGTCCGGGGTCGGCCAGGGTGACGGAGACCTGGCTGCCGATCGCCGCCTTGAGGCGGTCGGGCGGCCCGGTGGCGATGGCGGCGCCGTGGTCGACCACCACGATGTCGTCGGCGAGCCGGTCGGCCTCCTCCAGGTACTGGGTGGTGAGCAGCACGGTGGTGCCGCCGTCCGCGAGCTCCTTGACGGTGTCCCAGATCGCCTGTCGGCTGCGCGGGTCGAGCCCGGTGGTGGGCTCGTCCAGGAAGAGCACCGGCGGGCTGGTGACCAGGCTGGCGATGAGGTCGAGGCGTCGGCGCATGCCGCCGGAGTAGGTGCGCACGAGCCGGTCGGCGGCCTCGGCGAGGCCGAAGCGGGTGAGCAGTTCGTCGGCGCGCTCCCGGGCCCGGCGGGCGCCGAGGTGGTGCAGCCGGCCGAGCAGGCGGAGGTTGTCGCGGCCGGTGACGCCCTCGTCGACGGCGGCGTGCTGCCCGGCGAGGCCGATGGCGCGGCGGACGTCCTCGGCGGCGCGGACGACGTCGTGTCCGGCGACCCTGGCGGTGCCGCGGTCGGGGGCGACCAGGGTGGCGAGGACGCGGACGGCGGTGGTCTTGCCGGCGCCGTTGGGGCCGAGCAGGCCGCAGACGGTGCCGGCCGGGACGGCGAGGTCGAGGCCGCGCAGGGCCTCGGTGGCGCCGAAGCGTTTCTCCACGCCCGCCATCTCGATGGCGGGTCGGGCGGTGTCGGACATGGCTCTGCCCCTCTCTAGGTACAGCGTACGTAGAAGCGCGCGCAGGCGCATCCTACTACGTACGCCGTACGTATCTACGATGGGGAAAACGAGGTGATCTTCCAGTGCCGTCCAGCAAGCCCACGCCGTCCAGCACGCCCACGCCGTCCAGCACGCCCACGCCGTCCAGCACGCCCGCACCGGGCGGGTCCGCGCCGGCGTCCAGCAAGCCCACGCCCCCCGAGGCCCCCGAAGTGATCTGGCTGCGCCCCGAGCGCACCGGCCGCGGCCCGCGCCCGGCCCACAGCCGCGACTCGATCGCCGCCGCGGCCATCGGGATCGCCGACGCCGAGGGCCTGGACGCGGTCTCCATGCGGCGGGTCGCGGCGGCGCTCGGCGCGGGCACCATGTCGCTCTACAACTACGTGCCGAAGAAGGAGCACCTGCTCGACCTGATGCTCGACGCGGCCGCCGCCGAGTACCGGTTCCCGGCCGCGCCGAGCGGCGACGTCCGGGCCGACCTCGCCGACCTCGCCCACCAGCAGCTCGGCATCTTCCGCCGCCACCCCTGGCTGCCCGCGCTGGTGCTGGCCCGCCCCGGCATCGGCCCCAACGCCCTGCGCTACACCGACCACTTCCTCGCCGCCACCGCCCCCACCGGCCTCGGCGGGAGCGACCGGATGGAGGCGATGGCCCTGATCAACGGCTTCATCGCCCAGTTCGCCCAGTTCGAGCGGACGGCGGCCGCGGGCGCCAAGTGGCAGTCCGAGCTGGTCGGTTACCTCGGCCGGGCGGCGGCGAGCGGTGAATTCCCGCACCTGGCCCAGGCCTTCGCCGCCGCGGGCCCGCCCGCCGACCCGGACCGGGCGTTCGACCGCACCCTGGACCGGGTGATCTCCGCCATCCTGATGCCGACGGGCGACAACTGACGCACCGTCAGCCCGTGAGGACCTCCCTGGTCAGCAGCCCCGCCACCCGGCCGTCCAGCAGCACCAGCACCGCGGGGCGCCCGCCGGCCAGCGCCGCCCGCGCCTCGGCCGCCGACTGCCCGACGCCGACCGTCGGCAGCGCCGGCCCGAGCAGCGCGCCCAGCGGGTCCTCCGGCTCGGCCCTGCCGTCCGCGAGCGCCGCCGTCAGCACCTCCCGGGACACCGAGCCCGCCACCTCGGTCGCGTTCACCCCGAACGGGCGCGCCGGCCGCGCCAGCACCGCCGGGGCGACGCCGCCCGGCGCGTCCCGCAGCGCCCGGGCCGCCTCGCCGACGGTGGTGCCGGCGTCGACCGTCACCAGCGGCCCGGCCGCCTCCAGCAACGGGCGCAGGCCCTCCGCCTCCTCCTCCAGGAAGCCCCACTCCCGCATCCACGCGTCACTGTGCACCTTGGACAGGTAGGAGCGGCCCGAGTCGGGCAGCACCACCACGACCAGGTCGTCCGGCCCGAGCGTCCGCGCCACCCGCAGCGCCGCCGCGACCGCCGTGCCGGAGGACGGGCCGGCCAGCAGGCCCTCCTCGCGCGCGAGCCGGCGCGCCGTCAGCAGCGACTCGCGGTCCTGGATCCGCTCGAAGGCGTCGATCACCTCCGACCGGTAGGCCTGCGGCCAGCGGTCCTCGACGGTTTCGGGGTGGAGGAAGTGCCCGATGCTCTCGACGAACCACGGGCTGCCGTCCCCGCCCCCGTACGAGGAGGACTCCGGGTCCGCGCCGACCACGGTCACCGTGCCGCCGGAGGCCTCCTTCAGGTATCCGCCGGTACCGGTGATGGTGCCGCCGGTACCGACGCCCGCGACGAAGTGGGTGACCCGGCCGCCGGTCTGCTCCCAGATCTCGGGGCCGGTGGTCCGGACGTGCGCGTCAGGATTGGCCAGGTTGTCGTACTGGTTGGCCAGCCAGGCACCGGGGATCTCCTCGGCCAGCCGCTGGACCACCTTGAACAGGTGCCTCGGGTCCTCCTGGGGCACCAAGGTCGGCGCGAGCACCACCTCGGCGCCGTACGCGCGCAGGATGTCCGCCTTCTCGGCCGCCGCCTTGTCCGCCACCCCGGCGATCACCCGGTACCCGCGCTGCCGGCCGACGATCGCCAGGCCGATGCCGGTGTTGCCGGAGGTCGCCTCGATGATCGTCCCGCCCGGCCTCAGCAGGCCGTCCCGCTCGGCGGCCAGCACCATCGACAGTGCGGCGCGGTCCTTGACGCTGCCGCCGATGCTGAGGAACTCCGCCTTGGCGTAGATCGGCGCGGCGATCCCGGCGCCGAGCCGGGCGAGGCGGATCAGCGGCGTCCCGCCGATCGCGTCGAGGACGGATTCGTGAACTGCGGCCATCGTCGGCCCCTTTCGCTGGCGCTGTCCGTCCGAGCCTGCCCAGGCCAGGGGCCCGGTAGACGGCGGCGACACCGTTCCTCACGGACCGCCTTCGTCCAGGCCGTCGACGCCCGCCCCCTCCCCCTTCCCCGCCTCACCGCCTAACCGCGCCGGCTCCGCTTCCCCGGGCCCCCGGTCAGGGTGGCCCAGAAGCCCCGGCGCTCCGTCGGCGGGACCGCCGGGGCCGCCGTCGGCTGCGGCTGCGGCTGCGGTTGCGGTTGCGGTTGCGGCGCCGGTTGCTCCGGGACGATGCCCTGGGCCCGGGCGGCCGCGAGCCAGCTCGGCAGCTCGGCGAGCAGCAGGTCGTACAGCTCCTCGTCGGAGACCGTCCGGGGATCGCGCCCCAGGTGGACGAAGCCCGCGTTGTCGATCGGCCGCTTCTCCGGGACGGGCAGTTCGTCCAGCTTCCGCAGGAAGTCGAACTGCCTGCCGTCCGGGTCCCCGAAGCCGATGAACTGCCAGAAGATCGGCAGCGTCGCCGCCTCGCACAGCCGCTTCTCCGCCGCGCTCTTGCTGATCGGGCCGCCGTCCGTCTGGAACAGGACGAAGGCCGGCTCCGTGGCCCCGCTCTCCCGGTAGTGCCGGACCACCGCGTCCATCGCCAGGTGGTAGCTGGTCTTCCCCATGTGCCCGAGGCCCGCGACGATCCGGTCGATCCAGCCCGCGTGGTCCGTCAGGGCGATCTCGGCCTGGGCGTCGACCTCGGTGGAGAAGAAGACGACCGGCACGCTCCCGTCGTCGTCCAGGTGGGCCGACAGCCCCAGCACCCGGTCGGCGAGCGCCTGGACGCTGCCGTCCTTGTAGTAGGGCCGCATCGAACCGGAGTAGTCGACCACCAGGTACACAGCCAGCCGCCGGCCGTTCAGCCCGCGCCGCTCGACCGAGGCGCCGGCCGTCTTGTAGAGGCTCACCAGCCCGGGCGCGCTCCGCTCGACCTTGCTCAGACTGACGGCCATGTCCCGCTCCCTTGCCCACTGCGGCAGCCGAGCTGCCGGCGCGCGTGATCGTCAACGCGCTCCCGACACTCTGCGGGGCGGACGGCGGCCACGGCAAGCCTTCGCCCCGACCCGCCGCTCACCAGCCGTCCGGGTGCCGCGACAGCCAGTCGGCGTGCCGCTCCTTCAACCGGTCGCGCTCCTCCGGTGTGGCCAGGTGGACGTCCGCGCCGCCGTCGTACGGGTGGTACAGCCGCCGCATCCCGGTGTCCGTGACGATCACCCCGGCCTCCCGCTCGTCGGCGACCCGGCGCAGCAGCCGGTCCAGGCCGCCCCGCCGCCACTGCCGCCGCTCCACGAAGACGTGGCAGTAGGTGCGGAACTCCGGCTCGGGGTCGTCGCTCTGGAGCCAGGTGCGCCAGTGCCTCGCGTCCCGGCGCATGCGGGGGACGCTCGTCCTGCTCGTCCACCTGGGCGTGAGGACGTACACCTCGGCGCCGGCGAACAGCTCGTCCAGCACGGTGTTGTGGCGTTCCAGGACGATCGCGTACTCGCGCTCGTCGTCGGGGTACCGCTTGGACTCCGGCAGGCTGTGGAAGCGCACCCAGACGTCCCGTGCCCGGCTGTCGATCTCGTGCCCGACGGGCTCCGTGCCGGGCCACCGCCGCTCCCAGAGCGCGGTCAGCGCGTCGCGATCCACCAGCTCCCCTCCTCCGTTCCGGCAGGCGAGTCTGCCACATCCGTCCCACCAGTCCCGGCCTGGTGAAATCCCCTCGTCACGGCCGCCCGGCTCCCGTAGCGTGGTTCGGTCGATCTTGAGGGCAGAACGGGGCACCACATCATGCAGCAGCACCACGGCTGGGCCGACGAGCGCTTCGGCGCCGTCGCGGACGCCTTCGCCGCCAACTTCACCGAGTTCCCCGAACTGGGCGCCGCCGTCACGGTGTTCTCCGGCGGCCGGAAGGTGGTCGAGCTGTGGGGCGGCACGGCCGACGACCGCACCGGCCGGGCCTGGACGCAGGACACCGTCGTACCGGTGTTCTCCTGCGCCAAGGGCCCGGTGAGCATCTCCGCGCACCTGCTCGCCCAGCAGGGCCGGCTCGACCTGGACGCGCCGGTCGCCCGCTACTGGCCGGAGTTCGCCCGGAACGGCAAGCAGGCCGTCACCACCCGGATGATCCTCGGCCACCGCGCCGGCCTCCCGGCCCTGGACGCGACGCTCTCCTTCGAGGAGGTCGCCGCCTGGGATCCGGTGATCCGGGCGATCGAGGCGCAGCGGCCGCTCTGGGAGCCGGACTCCACCCACGAGTACCACGGCCATGTGTTCGGCTTCGCGGTCGGCGAGGTGATCCGCCGGATCACCGGGCTGACCCCGGGCGTGTTCCTGCGCGAGGAGATCGCCGAGCCGCTCGGGCTGCCGGTCCGGATCGGCCTGCCGGAGAGCGAACTGCCGCGCCTGGCACGGCTGGTGGAGGCCGAGGGCCGCCGTCCGATGCCGGGCCCGGAGCACCTGCTCACCCGGATCGTCACCATGAACGGCGCCCTGGTCTTCCCCGGCCTGGACGTGCCGCACGGCTGGAACGACCCGGACCTGCACGCGATCGAGCTGCCCGGCGCGGGCGCCGTCGCCTCGGCCACCGGTCTGGCGGGCCTCTACGCGGCGGCGGCCACCGGCCTGGACGGCGGCGAGCGGCTGCTCTCCCCCGACACCGTGACCGACGCGGTGCGCGAAGTCTCCTCCGGAGCGGGCTTCCTGGGCTTCGACCTGGGCGCCCGCTG
Source organism: Kitasatospora sp. NPDC091257 (assembly GCF_044757675.1). Taxonomy (NCBI): domain Bacteria; kingdom Bacillati; phylum Actinomycetota; class Actinomycetes; order Kitasatosporales; family Streptomycetaceae; genus Kitasatospora; species Kitasatospora sp. NPDC091257. The sequence goes on along the minus strand of NZ_JBIVVI010000109.1, from coordinate 2,076 downwards.
GGGCTCCGGCCTGCTGCTGGACTCCCCCGCCTTCCGCCCGCTGCTCGGCGCGCGCAGCTTCGGCAACGACGGCGCCGGCGGCCAGTTCGCCTTCGGGGACGACGAGTTCGGCGTCGGCTTCGGCTACGTCGCCAACCGGATGATCGGCCACGGCGACGCCCGGGCGAACCGCCTGATCGAGGCGGTGCGCGGGTGCCTGGGCTGACGGGCTTCCTCCCGCTCGTCACCGGCCTGGCCACCACCGGCGGCCTCGGCGAGCTGCGCTACGGCGCCTCGCTGCCCGAACTCGCCGCCCACTACGGCGATCCGTGGGACGGCGGCCGCGTCCACCGCGGCCACCGGTGGCCGCACGCCTTCGGCTGGGGCGACGTGCAGACGGTGTTCTGCCGCTGCCGCCGGCTCCACGCGCTGTCGCTGCCGGTCTGGCACGGCGAGCTCGACCTCCCCCGGCCGGGCGGCGGATCGGTGACGCTCGACACCCACGTCTCCGAGCGGGACCTGATGGCGGCGCTGACCGCCACCGGCCACAGTTGGCGGACGGTGACGTACGAGAACCTCCCGGGCCAGCGGAACCTGGAGTTCTCGCCGGCCGAGGAGGTCCGGGTCGAGCTGGTGCTCACCGACCGCGACGGCTACGACCGGCCGCCGCTTCCGGAGTGGGTGCTGCACAAGGCGGTGCTGTGGGGCTTCGAGCACGTCGAGTGCCCCGCGCCGGACGACGACCTGCCGGACGACGGCTGGGGCGCCGGCGACCGGTAGGGCCGCCGCCGACGCCCGCCCGGGCCGCCCCGTCCCCGGTGGGGGTCGGCCGGCCGCAACCGCGACGGCGCGCCTCAGCCCAGCGCCCTCGGCAGCACCACGCGCACCCACTCCTCCGGCTGCGAGAGGTGCGGGGCGTGCCCGGCGCCCGCGTACAGGTGGCGTTCCGGTTTGGGCAGGGCGAGGTCGATCAGGTCCAGCACCTCGCCGAACATCGGGGCGCTGTCGTCGCTCTGGGTGAGCAGCGCGGGCTCGCCGAACCGGGACAGCCCGGTGAGGTCGAGGTCGAGCGCGTCCGGGTCGCGCAGCTCGTCCAGGTAGGTGGGCGCATTGCGGATGTAGGTGTGCCGGACCGGCGCGGGCAGCTGCTCCCAGGCGCCGGGGCCGAGGGCGAGGCTGTCCACGTACAGTTCGGCGGCGGCGGCCGACTCCGCCTGCTCCAGCAGCTCCCGGACGGCGGCGATCCGGCCGGCGAAGGCGGTGCCGATCGGGCGCAGGTCCGGGTCCGCGAGCAGGATGCCGGTCCCCGGCGGCTCGTGCACGGCGATCCCGCGCAGCAGGTCGGGCCGGGCGGCGGCGAGCCGGAGGGTGACCAGTGCCCCGTAGGAGTCGCCGTAGGCGAAGGCGGGCGCCAGGCCCAGCCCCTGGATCAGCCCGGCCAGGTCGGCCGCGTCCTCGTGCACCGAACCCTGGGTGAGCGGGTCCTCGCTGCGACTGTGCCCCCGGCGGTCGTAGGCGACCGCGGTGGTGGACTCGGCCAGGCCCGGCAGCACCCGCGCCCAGGAGTCCGCATCGCTCCAGGAACCGTGCACCAGGACGACGCCGGGGCCCTCACCACGGGCCTCGTAGTGCAGCGCCACCCCGTTCACCCTGATCTCGGCCATCACGAGTCTCCCGATCTCGGCGGTGCTCCCCCACCAGCGTGACACAACCGCCCGGAAGGCTCAGGTCCTCCGGTGGCGGGCCCGTCGAGGGCGGCCGGGCGGATCGCGAGGGCCGCCTCCCCTGGTGATCGGGCGCCGCGCGGCCGTGCCGGACCGCCGTCCCCGGCCACCGCGGTCGCCCGGCGCCCCGCCCACGGCGGTCACCCGGCGTCACCGGCCGCCCCGCCACCGCCCGTTGCGGTGACGGTCCGTTACCGGTGTTCCGGGTGCGGGCCTCAGCTCAGCACCCGCACCGGCGGCTCGTCCCGGGTCCCGTCCTCCGCGACCACCGTGAACCGCTCCGGGCCCGACACCGACAGGTCCACCGGGTAGAGCGACGCGGTGTCGTTGACGTCCAGCACGGCGCTCTGCCGCCCGGTCGCCACCTCCACCC
>NZ_JBIVVI010000108.1:0-12682 GCF_044757675.1 Kitasatospora sp. NPDC091257 | reverse complement strand
CTCAAGGGAGGGCTCGCACCCAGTCTTACGACGTCGCAGGTCCCCTGCGCTTGTGCCCCTGACGAACTCGGAAGAGTGCGTAAGGGGGACCTGGCGCGGAGAAACCGCGGCGAGAGAGGCCTGAGGCCATCATGACCATGACCGACCCCATCGCAGACATGCTCACGCGTCTGCGTAACGCGAACTCGGCGTACCACGACACCGTGGCGATGCCGGCCAGCAAGATCAAGGCGCACGTCGCCGAGATCCTGCAGCAGGAGGGGTACATCTCCTCCTACAAGGTTGAGGAGCCCGTCGAGGGCGAGGTCGGCAAGAAGCTGACCATCGAGCTCAAGTTCGGCCCCAACCGTGAGCGCTCCATTGCCGGCATCAAGCGCATCAGCAAGCCGGGTCTGCGTGTTTACGCAAAGTCCACCAACCTGCCGAAGGTTCTCGGCGGCCTGGGCGTGGCGATCATCTCCACGTCCTCCGGCCTCCTGACCGACAAGCAGGCCGCCAAGAAGGGCGTAGGCGGAGAAGTTCTCGCCTACGTCTGGTAATTCGGGAAACGGAGGTACAGCAATGTCGCGCATTGGACGGCTGCCCATCCAGGTCCCCGCTGGCGTGGACGTCACCATCGATGGCCAGACGGTCTCGGTGAAGGGCCCGAAGGGCTCCCTCACCCACGTCGTCGCCGCGCCGATCGAGATCGGCAAGGGCGAGGACGGCATTCTGGCTGTCACCCGCCCCAACGACGAGCGTCAGTCGAAGGCCCTGCACGGCCTGACCCGCACGCTGGTGGCGAACATGATCACCGGCGTGACCGCGGGCTACCGCAAGTCGCTGGAGATCAGCGGTGTCGGCTACCGAGTTCTGGCGAAGGGCTCCGACATGGAGTTCCAGCTGGGCTACAGCCACCCGATCCTCGTCGAGGCGCCCGAGGGCATCTCCTTCGTCGTCGAGTCGGCCACCAAGTTCCACGTGGACGGCATCGACAAGCAGAAGGTCGGCGAGGTCGCCGCGAAGATCCGCAAGCTGCGCAAGCCGGACCCGTACAAGGCCAAGGGTGTCAAGTACGCGGGCGAGGTCATCCGCCGCAAGGTCGGAAAGAGTGGTAAGTAAGCGATGAGTGTCTCTGTCAAGATCGGCAAGGGCAACGCCTACAAGAGCGCCGCTCGCAAGCGCCGCGCGATCCGCGTTCGCAAGCGCGTCGTCGGCACCGAGGTGCGTCCGCGCCTCGTCGTGACGCGCTCGAACCGTCACATGGTCGCCCAGGTCATCGACGACGCCAAGGGTCACACCCTGGCGTCGGCGTCCACCCTCGACGTGTCCATCAAGGGCGCCGAGGGCGACAAGACCGAGCTGGCCAAGAAGGTCGGGAGCCTGGTCGCCGAGCGCGCCAAGGCCGCCGGCATCGAGTCGGTCGTCTTCGACCGCGCGGGCAACCGGTACGCCGGCCGCATCGCCGCCCTGGCGGACGCGGCCCGCGAGGCCGGGCTCGACTTCTAAGCCGCTCGTCGACTCTGTCGACGGACGTAAACGAGAGAGGTAATTCCAATGGCTGGACCCCAGCGCCGCGGTAGCGGCGCCGGCGGTGGCACCGGCGGTGGCGAGCGGCGCGACCGTAAGCGTGACGACCGGGGCAACGCCCCCGCCGTCGAGAAGACCGCTTACGTCGAGCGCGTCGTCGCGATCAACCGTGTCGCCAAGGTTGTCAAGGGTGGTCGTCGCTTCAGCTTCACCGCGCTGGTCGTGGTGGGCGACGGTGACGGCACCGTGGGTGTCGGTTACGGCAAGGCGAAGGAGGTTCCGGCCGCCATCGCCAAGGGTGTTGAGGAGGCCAAGAAGAACTTCTTCAAGGTCCCCCGTATCCAGGGCACCATCCCGCACCCGATCCAGGGTGAGAAGGCCGCCGGCGTCGTGCTGCTGAAGCCCGCCGCCCCCGGTACCGGTGTTATCGCCGGTGGTCCGGTGCGCGCCGTCCTGGAGTGCGCCGGCATCCACGACATCCTGTCGAAGTCGCTCGGCTCGGACAACGCGATCAACATCGTGCACGCCACCGTGGCCGCTCTGAAGGGCCTCGTGCGCCCCGAGGAGATCGCCGCCCGTCGTGGTCTGCCGCTGGAGGACGTGGCCCCCGCCGCTCTGCTGCGGGCGCGTGCTGCTGGGGTGAGCGCCTGATGGCTCGCCTGAAGATCACGCAGACCAAGTCGTACATCGGCAGCAAGCAGAACCACCGTGACACCCTGCGTTCGCTTGGTCTCAAGCGCATGCACGACGTGGTGGTCAAGGAGGACCGTCCCGAGATTCGCGGGATGGCCCACACGGTCCGTCACCTGGTGACGGTTGAGGAGGTGGACTGATCATGGGCGACAACCCGATCAAGATCCACAACCTGCGTCCCGCCCCGGGTGCCAAGACCGACAAGATCCGCGTGGGTCGTGGTGAGGGCTCCAAGGGTAAGACCGCTGGTCGTGGTACCAAGGGCACGAAGGCCCGCTACCAGGTTCCGCAGCGCTTCGAGGGTGGCCAGATGCCGCTCCACATGCGCCTGCCGAAGCTGAAGGGTTTCAAGAACCCGTTCAAGATCACCTTCCAGGTCGTCAACCTCGACAAGCTGGCCGAGCTCTACCCGCAGGGTGGAGAGGTCACGGTCGAGGACCTGGTCGCCAAGGGCGCGGTTCGCAAGAACTCCCTCGTCAAGGTGCTCGGCACCGGCGAGATCTCGGTTGCCCTGCAGGTGACGGTCGACGCCGTCTCCGGCTCGGCCGCCGAGAAGATCACCGCCGCCGGCGGTACGGTCACCGAGCTCGTCTGAGCCCGCTGACAACCGGCTTCGAGCCCCGCACCTCCTCCGGGAGGTGCGGGGCTCGCGCCGTTCCCGGGGATATCCGGCCGGACGGCGCTCGTTCTTTTGTGTGGCAAACCCGGGCATCCCGTACCCCATGAGTGGGGGAGGGGTGGTACGCGCTTCTTCCGAGTGGCTGCGCACTGTTAGAGTCCGTGGAGTTCCCTTGTAGGCTGCGCGTAGGCTCGCCTGTGCCGTCTGTACGGGAGCCCGAACCGCCAAACTCCCCATTCAGGACCGACCCTCCCGCCGACGACGCGCGGGAGGCGCAGGAGGCACCGTGCTCAGTGCGTTCGCGCGGGCGTTCCAGACGCCCGACCTGCGCAAGAAGCTGCTGTTCACGCTGGGCATCATGGTGCTGTTCCGCCTGGGCTCGCACATCCCGATCCCGGGCGTGAGCTTCACGGCCGTGAACGAGTGCGTGAAGGAGACCAAGAACAGCGGCCTCTTCGGACTCGTCAACCTGTTCAGCGGTGGCGCGCTCCTCCAGCTGACGATCTTCGCCCTCGGCATCATGCCGTACATCACGGCGAGCATCATCCTCCAGCTCCTCACCGTCGTGATCCCGCGACTGGAGATGCTGAAGAAGGAGGGACAGGCCGGCCAGGCCAAGATCACCCAGTACACCCGCTACCTGACCATCGCGCTCGCCGTGCTCCAGGGCACCGGCATCGTGGCGACGGCCTCCAGCGGTGCGCTGTTCTCCGGCTGCCCGCTGGCCAACCAGATCGTCCCGGACACCGGCGTGTTCCGGATCGCCGTCATGGTGCTCACCATGACCGCCGGCACGACGGTCATCATGTGGCTCGGCGAGCTGATCACCGACCGCGGCATCGGCAACGGCATGTCGCTGCTGATCTTCACCTCGATCGCGGCCCAGTTCCCGTCCTCGATGTGGGCGATCAAGCAGTCCGGCACCATCGGCGGCGGCTGGGTCGAGTTCCTCTCCGTGGTCGCGGTCGGCGTCATCGTCGTGATGCTGGTCATCTTCGTCGAGCAGGCCCAGCGCCGGATCCCGGTCCAGTACGCGAAGCGGATGATCGGGCGCCGCGCGTTCGGCGGGACCTCGACCTACATCCCGCTCAAGGTGAACCAGGCCGGTGTCATCCCGGTCATCTTCGCCTCGTCGCTGCTGTACATCCCCGCCCTGGTGGTCCAGCTGACCAACAGCCAGGCAGGCTGGGCCACGTGGATCCGGACGAACTTCGTCAAGGGTGACCACCCGATCTACATGGCCACCTACTTCCTGCTGATCGTCTTCTTCGCGTTCTTCTACGTCGCCATCTCCTTCAACCCCGAAGAAGTTGCCGACAACATGAAGAAGTATGGTGGGTTCATCCCGGGTATCCGGGCCGGCCGACCGACGGCCGAGTACCTGAACTACGTGCTGACCCGTATCACGTGGCCGGGTTCGCTCTACCTGGGCCTGATCGCGTTGATCCCGATGATCGCCCTGGTCGCCTTCGGACAGCAGACCAACTTCCCGTTCGGCGGCACCAGCGTGCTCATCGTCGTCGGCGTCGGACTCGAAACTGTGAAGCAGATCGAGAGCCAGCTCCAGCAGCGCAATTACGAAGGGTTCCTCCGCTGATGCGTATCGTCCTCGTTGGTCCTCCCGGGGCCGGGAAGGGTACTCAGGCGCACCTGCTCGCCAAGACCCTGTCCATCCCGCACATCTCCACCGGCGACCTGTTCCGTGCCAACATCGGCCAGGGCACCCCGCTGGGGCTCGAGGCCAAGGGCTACATGGACGCCGGCCGCCTGGTGCCGGACGAGGTCACCATCGGGATGGCCAAGGACCGCATGCTCCAGGCGGACGCCGAGAACGGCTTCCTGCTCGACGGCTTCCCCCGCAACCTGGGCCAGGCCGAGGCTCTCGACGAGTTTCTCGCCGAGAAGGGCATCAAGCTGGACGGCGTCCTGGACCTGGAGGTCCCCGAGGACGAGGTCGTCAAGCGGATCGCGGGCCGTCGCCTGTGCCGCAAGAACGGCAGCCACGTGTTCCACGTCGCGTACAACCCCCCGAAGGAGGAGGGTGTCTGCGACGAGTGCGGTGGCGAGCTCTACCAGCGCTCGGACGACACCGAGGCAGCGGTGCGCACCCGCCTGGAGGTCTACCACACGGAGACCGAGCCGATCATCGGCTACTACAAGGAGCAGGGGCTGCTGGTGACCATCCCGGCCCTCGGCAAGGTGGACGAGGTCACCACCCGCGCCATCGAGGCGCTGAAGCAGGACAGCTGAGTCTCTCGGCGAACGTACGACGGTACGGCCGGGTCGCCCGCCCCTCGCGGGTGGCCCGGCCGTTTCGGCGTCGTACGGTGGTAGCAGTGGTAATCCGGACTTGGAAGGCGTGACCAGATGGTGGAGATCAAGACCCCCGAGCAGATCGCGAAGATGCGAGCGGCCGGGCTGGTCGTCGCCGAGGCCCTGAAGGCCTGTCGCGAGGCGGTCGTCCCCGGGGTGACCACCCAGGAGCTCAACGACGTCGCGGACAAGGTCATCACCGGCCACGGTGCCACCTCGAACTTCCGGGCCCACCACGGCGGGCTCTGGTTCCCGGGCGTGATCTGCGCCTCGGTGAACAACGAGGTGGTGCACGGCATCCCCGGCGAGCGGGTGCTCCAGGAGGGTGACGTCATCTCGATCGACTGCGGCGCCATCCTGGACGGCTGGCACGGCGACTCGGCCATCACGGTGGCGGTCGGCGAGGTCCGCCCGGAGGTCGAGATGCTGAGCCGGGTCACCGAGGGCTCGATGTGGGCCGGCATCGCCCAGATGAAGAAGAACAACCGCCTGGTGGACGTCTCCAAGGCGATCGAGGGCTTCATCCGTCGCCAGCCGCTGCCGCCGAAGGGCAAGTGGGGCATCACCGAGGGCTACGGCGGTCACGGCATCGGCACCGCGATGCACATGGAGCCGCACGTGCTGAACTACGTCGAGCGCGGCCGCGGCAAGGGCCCGAAGCTGGTCCCCGGCACCGTGCTCGCGATCGAGCCGATGGTCTCGCTCGGCACCCCGCACACCACCGTGCTGGACGACGAGTGGACGGTCGTCACCAACGACGGCACCTGGGCCTCGCACTGGGAGCACTCGGTGGCCGTCACCGAGCAGGGCCCGCTGGTGCTGACCGCCTTCGACGGCGGCCGGGCCGAGCTGGCCAAGCTGGGCATCACCGCAGCTCCGGACCCCCTCGCGTAGTCGCCACGGCGCCCAACTGCCGCTGCTGACAAGGGATCAGAGCCCTGGAGGTTTGGACCTCCAGGGCTTTTGTCCTATTTTTATCGGCTGGCAGGGTCTGTAGTGGCTCACGAGCGAGCAGGAGAGAGTACGTGCTCAAGGGATTCCGCGACTTCATGATGCGCGGCAACGTCGTCGACATGGCGGTCGGTGTGGTCATCGGTGCCGCGTTCACCGCGGTGGTGACCGGCTTCGTGTCCGCCTTCCTCACCCCACTGGTGGGCGTGGTGGTCGGTGCGGCCGGCGACTTCAGCTCGTACAAGGCGCACATCGCGGGGGTGACCTTCCCGTACGGGCAGTTCCTCAACGTGCTGATCGCGTTCTTCATGACCGCCGCGGTGCTGTACTTCTGCGTGGTGCTGCCGATCACCAAGGCGACCGCGCGCTACATGCCGAAGAAGCCGAAGACGCCGAAGCGTCCCTGCCCCGAGTGCCTGACCGAGATCCCCGAGGCCGCCCGCCGCTGCTCGGCCTGCACCGCCCACGTCGAGCCGCTGGTGGTCCTCGCCAAGGCCTGACGCGACGGGTGTGACGGTGACCGCTTTCCGGGGCCCCCGTTTTGGTCCGTCGGGCGCGCTGGCGTAGGATGGACCGTCGGCTCACTCGTAGCGTGCTTCAGCGCGCCCTCTTCCCCCCGGGGGAGGGGTGAACCCAGGTTCGCACGAGCGTTCCGCATACGGTAGCCGGTCCCGGAAGGTGGATCTCGCAGTTCATGGCTAAGAAGCAAGGCGCCATTGAGATCGAGGGCACCGTGATCGAGTCTCTGCCGAACGCGATGTTCAAGGTCGAGCTGCAGAACGGTCACAAGGTCCTCGCGCACATCAGTGGCAAGATGCGCATGCACTACATCCGCATCCTGCCGGACGACCGGGTCGTCGTGGAGCTCAGCCCCTACGACCTCACGCGCGGGCGGATCGTCTACCGCTACAAGTAAGAACGTCAGATCTAGACCCGGAGAACCTGAACATGAAGGTCAAGCCGAGCGTCAAGAAGATCTGCGACAAGTGCAAGGTGATCCGCCGTCACGGCCGGGTCATGGTGATCTGCGACAACCTGCGCCACAAGCAGCGCCAGGGCTGATCTCTCCCCAGCATTTCTCGTAGTACTTCGCGCGACGCGAAAACGTCATAAGCGGGCTGCCCGATCCGTTCCGTCCGGAACGGACTGCCACCCCCGGTCAGAGGCCGGGGCTCCCTCACCGTGAGGTGTCGGAGTAGGCAGCACGCAAGACCTCTGAAAAAGCACAGGAGCCTTGAATGGCACGCCTCGCCGGCGTTGATCTCCCCCGTGAGAAGCGGATCGAGATCGCCCTCACCTACGTGTACGGCATCGGCCGTACCCGCGCCCAGCAGACCCTGGCCGAGACCGGTGTGAACCCGGACGTCCGCGTCCGCGACATCACCGAGGACGACCTGGTCAAGCTGGGTCAGTACATCGACGCCAACTACACGGTCGAGGGTGACCTCCGCCGTGAGGTGGCCGCCGACATCCGCCGCAAGGTCGAGATCGGCTGCTACGAGGGTCTGCGTCACCGCCGTGGCCTGCCGGTCCGCGGCCAGCGCACCCACACCAACGCGCGTACCCGCAAGGGCCCGCGTCGCGCGATCGCCGGTAAGAAGAAGCCGGGCAAGAAGTAGTCCGTCCCGTAACCGGACATCCCTCCGGCCCGCGGGTCAGCGGACCGACCACCTCAGTAGGAGAACAGACTTATGCCCCCCAAGGGTCGTCAGGCTGCCGGCGCGAAGAAGATCCGCCGCAAGGAAAAGAAGAACGTCGCTCACGGCCACGCGCACATCAAGAGCACGTTCAACAACACCATCGTTTCGATCACCGACCCCGCGGGCAACGTGATCTCCTGGGCCTCCGCCGGCCACGTCGGCTTCAAGGGCTCGCGCAAGTCCACCCCGTTCGCCGCGCAGATGGCCGCCGAGGCCGCTGCCCGTCGCGCGCAGGAGCACGGCATGCGCAAGGTTGACGTCTTCGTGAAGGGTCCGGGCTCCGGCCGCGAGACCGCGATCCGTTCGCTCCAGGCCACCGGCCTGGAGGTCGGCTCGATCCAGGACGTCACCCCCACCCCGCACAACGGCTGCCGTCCGCCGAAGCGCCGCCGCGTCTGACGCAGCGCCTTCGGGCACGCGGGTGATGTTTTAAACCTCGTACGGGCTCCCGTTTTCCACGGGAGCCCGTACGCTTGGTCCTGTCGGCATCAAATAGTGGGTGCCGAAGACAACCGGAGGATTTCCCCCATGCTTATCGCTCAGCGTCCCTCGCTGACCGAAGAGGTCGTCGACGAGTTCCGCTCCCGGTTCGTGATCGAGCCGCTGGAGCCGGGCTTCGGCTACACCCTCGGCAACTCCCTGCGCCGCACGCTCCTGTCGTCGATCCCGGGTGCCGCTGTCACCAGCATCCGCGTCGACGGCGTCCTGCACGAGTTCACCACCGTGCCGGGCGTCAAGGAGGACGTGACCGACCTCATCCTCAACATCAAGCAGCTGGTCGTCTCCTCGGAGCACGACGAGCCGGTCGTGATGTACCTGCGCAAGCAGGGCCCGGGTGTCGTCACCGCCGCCGACATCGCCCCGCCGGCGGGTGTCGAGGTGCACAACCCCGAGCTGGTCCTCGCCACGCTGAACGGCAAGGGCAAGCTGGAGATGGAGCTGACCGTCGAGCGCGGTCGCGGCTACGTCTCCGCCGTCCAGAACAAGGCCTCCGGCCAGGAGATCGGCCGCATCCCGGTCGACTCGATCTACAGCCCCGTGCTGAAGGTCACCTACAAGGTCGAGGCCACCCGTGTCGAGCAGCGGACCGACTTCGACAAGCTGATCGTCGACGTCGAGACCAAGCCCGCCATGCGTCCGCGCGACGCCATGGCCTCGGCCGGCAAGACCCTGGTCGAGCTGTTCGGTCTCGCCCGCGAGCTGAACATCGACGCCGAGGGCATCGACATGGGCCCGTCCCCGACGGACGCCGCCCTGGCCGCCGACCTGGCGCTGCCGATCGAGGAGCTGGAGCTCACCGTCCGCTCCTACAACTGCCTCAAGCGCGAGGGCATCCACACCGTGGGTGAGCTCGTCGCCCGCTCCGAGGCCGACCTGCTCGACATCCGCAACTTCGGTGCGAAGTCGATCGACGAGGTCAAGGCGAAGCTGGCCGGCATGGGCCTGGCCCTCAAGGACAGCCCGCCCGGGTTCGACCCGACCGCTGCCGCCGACGCCTTCGGCGCCGACGACCTCGACGACTCGCACTTCGCCGAGACCGAGCAGTACTAAGAGAATTGGCCGCGGGGGCGGTTCCACGGAGCCGCCCCCGTCGTCGTGAAAGTCGTACGGGCAACAGTGCCCGTACGCCCGCTGCGGTACCTGATACGGCCGTAGTCGGAGATCCAAGGAGAAATCCATGCCGCGTCCCACCAAGGGTGCCCGCCTCGGCGGCGGCCCGCACCACGAGCCGCTGCTGCTCGCCGGTCTGTGCCGGGAGCTGTTCCAGTACGGCCGCATCACCACGACCGAGGCCAAGGCCCGTCGGATGCGCCCGCTGGCGGAGAAGCTGATCACCAAGGCGAAGAAGGGCGACATCCACAACCGTCGCCTGGTGCGCAAGACCATCACCGACATCTCGGTGCTGCACACCCTCTTCACCGAGATCGCGCCGCGCTACGAGAACCGCCCGGGTGGCTACACCCGTATCACCAAGATCGGTCCCCGTCGTGGCGACAACGCCCCGATGGCCGTGATCGAGCTGGTCGAGGCGCTGACCGTCGCGCAGACCGCCGTCGGCGAGGCCGAGGCCGCCACCAAGCGCGCCGTCAAGGAGGCCGACGAGGCCGCTGCCGTCGAGACCAAGGCCGACGAGGCCGAGGCCGCCGAGCAGGCCTGACGCCTCTAGGTGTTCCGCGGGCCCGTTTCCCCAGCAGTGGGGGAGCGGGCCCGTTCCTCATCCCCGGGAGATGTGAGAAGCAGTGGTCAACGATTGCGCCGAGCAGCCGCCGGTGAAGGACGGCCCGGCCGACGGGTACGTCCGGGTCCGGCTCGACCTCGCCTACCAGGGCGCCGAGTTCTCCGGCTGGGCCCGCCAGAAGGGCGGCCGCCGGACGGTCCAGGAGGAGATCGAGACCGCGCTGCAGATCGTCACCCGCAGCCCCGAACTGTTTCCGCTGACGGTGGCCGGCCGCACCGATGCCGGGGTGCACGCCCGCGGCCAGGTCGCCCACGTCGACCTGCCGGCCGAGCTGTGGGCGGCGCACCGGGAGAAGCTGCTGCGCCGGCTGGCGGGCCGGCTGCCCGGGGACGTCCGGATCTACCGGGTCGGCGAGGCGCCGGCCGGGTTCGACGCCCGCTTCTCGGCGGTCTGGCGCCGGTACGCGTACCGCGTCGCCGACCACCCCGGCGGGGTGGACCCGCTGCTGCGCGGCCACGTGCTCTGGCACGACCGCCCGCTGGACGTGGACCGGATGAACGCCGCCGCGAAGCTGCTGCTCGGCGAGCACGACTTCGCCGCGTACTGCAAGAAGCGCGAGGGCGCCACCACCATCCGCACCCTGCTGGAGCTGCACTGGGACCGCGTCCCGGTGGACTCCTACGCCGCCCAGGAGGGCTCGCTCGCGGTCGCCACCGTCCGGGCCGACGCCTTCTGCCACAACATGGTCCGGGCGCTGGTCGGTGCGATGTTGCTGGTCGGCGACGGGCACCGGCCGGTGGAGTTCCCCGGCGAGGTGCTGGCGGGCGGGGTGCGCAACTCCGCCGTCAACGTGATCCGGCCGTACGGGCTCACGCTGGAGGAGGTCGGCTACCCGCCGGACGACCAGCTGGCCGAGCGCAACCGGGCGGCCCGGCGGATGCGGACCCTGCCCGGGCAGCCGGCTGTCGGGTAATCCGTTTTGGCCCGGCGCGTCCGCTTGGGAGAATCGCTCCCATGGGACACGTCGAGATTTCGCACCTGGAGTACTACCTGCCGGACGGGCGCGTGTTGTTCGACGACGCGTCCTTCCGGGTCGGAGAGGGCGCCGCGGTCGCCCTGGTCGGTGCCAACGGCGCCGGCAAGACCACCCTGCTGCGCATGATCGCGGGGGACATCCAGCCGCACGGCGGCTCGGTGACGATCAGCGGCGGGCTCGGCGTGATGCGCCAGTTCGTCGGCACCACCGGCCGCGAGGACCAGTCGTCCACCCCGGGCGCGCTGCCGGCCGACGCCTCGGTGCGCGACCTGCTGGTGTCGGTCGCCCCCGAGCGGATCGCCAAGGCCGCCCGCGCGGTGGACGCCGCCGAGCTGGCGATGATCGCGCAGGACGACGAGAAGACACAGATGGCCTACGCCCAGGCGCTCTCCGACTGGGCCGACGTCGGCGGCTACGACTACGAGACGGACTGGGACGTCTGCACCACGGCGGCCCTCGGGGTGCCGTTCGACAAGGCCCAGTGGCGGGGCCTGAACACCCTCTCCGGCGGCGAGCAGAAGCGGCTCGTCCTGGAGGCGCTGCTGCGCGGCCCGGAGGAGGTGCTGCTGCTCGACGAGCCGGACAACTACCTGGACGTCCCGGGCAAGCGCTGGCTGGAGGAGGCCATCAAGACCACCTCGAAGACCGTGCTGTACATCTCGCACGACCGCGAGCTGCTCTCGAAGACCGCGGACAAGATCATCGCCGTCGAGTCCGGCGCCGCCGGCAGCAGCGTCTGGGTGCACGGCGGCGGCTTCGACAGCTTCCACGAGGCCCGCAAGGACCGCTTCGCGCGCTTCGAGGAGCTGGGCCGGCGCTGGGACGAGGAGCACGCCAAGCTCAAGAAGCTGGTCGTCACCCTGCGTCAGGCGGCCTCCGTCAGCCACGCGCTCGCCACCCGCTACGCCGCCGCCCAGACCCGGCTGAAGAAGTTCGAGGAGGCCGGCCGCCCGGAGGAGCCCCCGCGCGAGCAGAGCATCACCATGCGGCTCAAGGGCGGGCGCACCGGCATGCGCGCCTTCACCCTGGAGCAGCTGGAGCTCACCGGCCTGATGCAGCCCTTCGACCTGGAGGTCTTCTACGGCGAGCGGGTCGCGGTGCTGGGCGCCAACGGCGCCGGCAAGTCGCACCTGCTGCGGCTGCTGGCCGGTGACACGACGGTCGGGCACACCGGGGACTGGAAGCTCGGCGCCCGGGTCGTACCCGGCCACTTCCGGCAGACCCACGCCCACCCGGAGCTGTTCGGCCGCACCGTGCGGTCGATCGTCGAGGAGGAGCACGCGCTCAGCCGCGGCGCCGCGATGGGGGCGCTGCGCCGCTACGAGCTGGACCGCCAGGAGGAGCAGAAGTTCGAGTCGCTGTCCGGCGGGCAGCAGGCCCGGCTGATGATCCTCAAGCTCGAACTCTCCGGTGTGACGGCCCTGTTGCTCGACGAGCCGACCGACAACCTGGACCTGGAGAGCGCCGAGGCCCTGCAGACCGGCCTGGAGGCCTTCGAGGGCACCGTGCTGTGCGTCACCCACGACCGCTGGTTCGCCAGGACCTTCGACCGCTTCCTGGTGTTCGGGGCGGACGGCCGGGTGTACGAGTCGTCGGAGCCGGTCTGGGACGTGACCCGGGTGGAGCGCGAACGCTGAGTCGCGACCGGCCCCGGCCGGGAGGGGGCCAGCCGATTTTTGACC